>NZ_BAXL01000011.1:0-144705 GCF_000698185.1 Geomicrobium sp. JCM 19055 | reverse complement strand
GTGACAGCGACTTTTCTATCTTACCACCGTTAGTTTGCTGTGTCAACAACTTTTTTTTAATTCTTTTTTTCGGTGTGTTTCGCGCTGATCTCTCAAGCGCAAGAACTAATATACCATATTCTATTAACTAGAGTCAATACTTAATTTACTAGTTTTTTAGATGGTGGGCCTGAGTGGACTCGAACCACCGACCTCACGCTTATCAGGCGTGCGCTCTAACCAGCTGAGCTACAGGCCCATCTGTAAGATGGAGCGGGTGATGGGAATCGAACCCACATCATCAGCTTGGAAGGCTGAGGTTTTACCACTAAACTACACCCGCATATAAAGTTAAGGTCTTAAAATGGTCGGGAAGACAGGATTTGAACCTGCGACCCCTTGGTCCCAAACCAAGTGCTCTGCCAAGCTGAGCTACTTCCCGTAAAGATTAAACGGTTATAAGTAAGTCAATCAATAAAAATGGCGCGCCCGAGAAGAGTCGAACTCCTAACCTCCTGATCCGTAGTCAGACGCTCTATCCAATTGAGCTACGGGCGCATCGTATGTTATGTCGTTTGTTGCTGTCGTGCTGTTGTCCGTTTCGACAAGAATTAATATAGCATAGGATTTGGACTAAGTGCAACCCCCTTTTCTAAATTCGATTCATTTTTTTATTTTAAATCGGTTTTGATTTTCTACTTTCTTCTTATTATATATAAACTCTCTTGCAATTAAGGTTAACAAAGAAAAGCCGTTCAAGGTTGAGTTCATATACTCAACCTTGAACGGCTTCTTCTACCATGTGAACGAAAGCTTCGTGCAAACGATAATCTGAAGTGAGTTCCGGGTGAAACGAGCAAGCAAGATAATTCCCTTCACGAACAGCAACAATCGTATCGTCATATTCACTGAGCACAGTTACGTGATGCCCCACTTCTTGAACGAGTGGCGCGCGAATAAAAACGGCTTCTACATCGACAGCTACATCTTTGATTTCCACTATAGCTTCGAAACTTTCCTTCTGTCGTCCAAAGGCATTCCGTTCTACTGTCATATCTATGAAGCCAAGATGGGGTTCTTCGTCATTTGATAATCGCTCTGCCATAAGAATCATTCCAGCACACGTCCCAAACACTGGTTTACCACTTTCACCAAATGCTTGAAGAGGTTGAAGAAATTCATAATGATCAATGAGCTTTCTCATTGTTGTTGATTCCCCACCAGGAATAATCAACCCATCAATGTCTTTCAATTGTTCTGGCCATTTAATTCGCACGGCATTACTTCCACTCTTTTCAAGAAAACGCACATGTTCTTCCACCGCACCTTGTAAAGCTAGAACACCTATTGTAACCATTACCAACCACGATCCTGCATACGTTCAGCTGGAGCAATGTTTGAAATCTCTATTCCTTTCATTGCTGTACCGAGATCTTTAGATAGCTCTGCAATTAATTTGTAGTCAGTATAATGTGTTGTCGCTTCAACGATTGCACGTGCAAACTTCTCTGGATTATCAGATTTAAAAATTCCTGATCCGACGAATACACCATCTGCACCAAGTTGCATCATGAGTGCCGCATCCGCAGGCGTAGCCACACCACCAGCCGCGAAGTTAACGACAGGGAATTCACCTGTTTCTTTAATCGTAAGTAAAAGTTCGTACGGTGCACCGATATTTTTTTGCTTCGGTCATTAGCTCATCCGTAGACATGTGCATCACTTGCTTAATTTGAGCTTGCATTTTTCGCATGTGACGAACAGCCTCAACGATATTGCCCGTTCCTGGCTCACCTTTTGTTCGAATCATTGAAGCACCTTCTCCGATTCTGCGGGCTGCTTCGCCTAAGTCACGTGCCCCACATACAAATGGTACAGTAAACTCCCGTTTATTTAGGTGATAAACTTCGTCAGCTGGTGTTAATACTTCACTTTCATCAATATAATCGACTCCCATCGCTTCAAGGACGCGAGCTTCTACGATATGTCCAATTCTTGCCTTTGCCATCACTGGAATCGATACAGCATTTAAAACATCTTCGGTAATCGTTGGATCTGCCATTCTCGCTACGCCACCTGCAGCACGAATATCTGACGGTACTCGCTCTAAAGCCATAACCGCTACGGCTCCAGCTTCTTCAGCAATTTTCGCTTGCTCCGCATTGATAACATCCATAATGACGCCACCTTTTTGCATTTGCGCCATCCCTTGCTTTACACGATCTGTTCCTAATCTTTTCTCCATTTTCCCCACTCCTTTATTGAACTGTTATGACTTTTTCATTAGTATAAGTAACATCTGATATGATTAAAAGTGTCAGTTTCTACTCTTTTGATGGTGTCAGAGTATAGATGGAAGGAGTTTATTATGGAAATCTTATGGTGCTCGTTAGATCGTGAAAGTGAAACACCGCTATATGAACAACTGTACTCACATATAAAAAAAGGAAGTTGTCAGTGGCGCGCTTATATATGGAACAAAACTGCCTTCAAAACGAAAGCTTTCTGATTATCTAAAGATAAGTCAAAATACTGTAGAAAGTACGTACGAACAGCTCGTAGCTGAAGGGTATGTTGAAGTTGTCGCAAGAAAAGGCTTCTTCGTACAAGCATACGAAAACCTCGAATATGTTGACATTGAGAAAGATGTTGGTTCCATAGAACCGCTCATTGATGAGAAGATTCGCTATGACTTTCACCCAACACGCATTGATCCTTATCATTTTCCAATTGACCGTTGGCGCAAACATATGAAGGATACGTTAGACCATGATCACCTTCATCTTTTTCTTCTTGGTCATCATCAAGGGGAACTAGCCTTTAGAGAAGAGATTGCTCACTACTTGCGTCACTCAAGAGGCGTCACTTGTGAACCTTCACAAATTATCGTCGGTGCAGGGATTGAAGTGCTCATGCAACAACTCTTTCAATTAATCGGGCGTTCAAAAACATACGGTATTGAAGATCCTGGCTATCAATTAATGCGTAACCTGCTAACGAATAGTGCCAATCAGTACGTACCGCTTACTGTTGATGAAGAAGGAATCGTCGTTGATTCAATACTTGACTCATCAATTGATGTTATTTGTACAACACCCTCACATCATTTTCCGTATGGAACGGTACTGTCCATCAATCGAAGAAAGCGGCTGCTTCAATGGGCAAACGAAAAACGAGACCGCTATATTTTAGAAGACGACTACGATAGTGAATTTCGATATAGCGGGAAAACGATTCCGTCCTTACAAAGCATGGATCATTTCGGTAAAGTTATTTATCTCGGGACGTTTAGCAAATCTTTAATTCCTTCTGCTCGAATCAGTTATATGGTATTACCGAATGACCTTCTAAAGCATTACAAAGAAGTGTTTTCGTTTTATCATTCTACGGTTTCTCGCATTGACCAAGTCGTCCTCACAGAGTTTATGAAACAAGGGGACTTTGCTAAACATTTAAATCGTATGCGAAAAATTTATCGTCGTAAATTAGACATTGTCTTGCAAGAACTAAAACCTTATGAAGATAGCCTAACTATTATTGGAGAACGTTCTGGTCTACATGTCGTACTCGTCATTACGAATGGAATGACAGAAACCGAACTCGTTGAAGCCGCTCTGTCTCATCAACTTCTCGTCTATCCACTATCGAGATACACCGTTAGCTCTGAACCGTCTAATCCTCCACGGATTGTACTCGGATTTGCGGGTATACCAGAAGATGAGTTAAAAGAAGCCTTACAAACACTTTTACTCGCATGGAACTATGAATATAAAAAAGAAGCTGATTCGTTTTAATCAGCTTCTTTTAATAAATAATCTCTTCTCTCGTGTGTGTCTCACTTAGAAAAGCTGGATCAGGGTCAAAGTAATCAGGGTTGTATTGAAAGTGAAACTCATCATCTTGGATAAATCCCGCTCCCCACGTTGGATCCATTTCAAGCCATTCGCCATCAACAGACACATCAACCCAAGCATGACGTTCACCCGTTGAGGTGACTCCTGCCACATAATTAGCTTCCATATCCAGTGCACGTAAAAGCGCAATCGTTAAAAACGCATAATCTTGGCAAACTCCTTGTCTCGTTTCTAATGTCTTTACTGCGCTATCATCCATTTCAAATGCATTATTCTCTAATTTATCTACGTCGTAAACAATCGTCGTTGCAACATAATCATAAATGGCTTTTGCGCGATCACGGTCGTTTTCAATTCCGTCAGTTAATTGATTTGCTAAAGAAATAATGACCGGATCATCCGACTCAATACCAACCGAAGGCAAAAGACTCCTTAAATCTTCTGCACCTTCTACATTATGAGTAAACAACGATGTCCCATAGAACACGAAATAGTTTTCCCCTTCTTCGTATGGATCGGGGACACTTACCGTTACGTCATATTCCCCTTCCCCAAACCGAAAGTAGATCGTTCCTTTAAATTGATAGTCTTCTACAGGCACATAATAATGCGCCTCAACCCCAGATTCATGTTCAGTCGTCACGATCATATGGCTAATGTCTTCACTACCTGCGATCGTGGAGTCAATTGTACCTTCTATTTCGTACTCTTGTCCTTCATAGTTCAAAAGATCCGTCACTGCTGGAGCTTCAAGTGTTACCCCTCGCTCATAATATTGATCAAAATGGTCGATCGAGATTAACGACTCATCTGTTGTGCGATTTACAATAAACGAGGCTGCCTCATAATAAAGATCATCATCACTCGTGTCGAGCAACACTGTAATTTTATGCTCCCCTGCTCCGAATTGCAGAGGAACTTCCTCTTCGAAGGATTCGTTGTTAATAGGTACTAGAAATTCTTCTTGATCTTGTTCGTACGTAACATGAATTAAAAGTAGCTCATCATCACGTTCATTATTCACCGTTCCTTGAACAACGACACTCCGATCCGCTTCTAGAAACCCATCCAAAGGGGCAGCAAAGCTTAAGTCATTCTCCAACCCGAGTGGCGTGTATTCAATCTCGCGTTGACGTTCATCATTTACATTAAGTACAGTTATCGATGCACCTTCATAAAATTGACCTTCCTCACCTACTTGATCACTCGGCGCGTAAATATCAATTTCATATTCATCTGCTCCATAATGGAACTTCACATCATACTCAAAATCGCCACTCTCATCAAACGTTGCATAATAATTAAACACATCATCTTTATTCGCTAATGACGTCAATTGAATCCAAACATAGTCTTCAGCAAGCTGTTCGTGTCGTGATACGTTACCTTCGATCGTTAATGTCCCTTCTGTAGCAAAAGAAGCATACCTCGGATTTTGAAATGTAAGACCAACTTCATCTCCAAACCTTGTCGTCGAAAGAGATGATACATCAATTCCATGAGCTTCACTCAATTTTTGAACATCATCAACGTCTCGTTCTTCCATTTGTTCTGAGCTTTCCTTTGATTCGTCTACTGTCGAATCACAACTACTCAATAAACCGATGATTCCGACTACAGCTACTAGTCTTCGAAAGTATTTCCACATCGCAGCCACCCGTTACGCAACACTTACAAACCTAATACCTTATTCATGACCCGCTTCCTTGTTATAGGCTTTATAAGAGTAATTATTTTTACGGTAACAGGTTCCCCCCTTTCTTTATGAAGTTTGTGAGATTCACTACGCTATAAGTACTATCTTTACGAAAAGTTAATAAAGAAAGTTTCGCGATTTTATTGTTCTATTCCTTCTATTCCTGTATGCTACGTAACGTTAATAGAATACTCACGTAAAGTAGGTGAACCCTCTGAATCAACTCAAAAATCTACTACAAATTTTTCTTATTTCTACACGACTTGGACTTACGTCATTCGGAGGTCCAATCGCACACCTCGGTTACTTTCATGAAGAATATGTAAAACGAAAGAAATGGTTAGATGAGAAAAGCTATGCTGATCTCGTTGCGCTCTGTCAGTTCTTACCCGGACCTGCCAGCAGCCAAGTTGGTATAGGCATTGGTGTGATAAAAGGAGGCATTTTTGGTGGCTTCCTTTCATTCCTCGGATTTACAATGCCTTCTGTCTTCTTGCTCATTCTCTTCGCTCAGTTTGCAAGTACGTTCGGATTAACCGATGCTGGCTTTATTGACGGTCTAAAGCTTGTTGCTGTTGCTGTTGTCGCACACGCCATCCTCGGCATGGCGAAAAATTTAACGCCTGATTTATCTAGACAAACGATTGCACTTGTTGCCCTCATGATTACGGTTTTAATTCCCCATGCACTCGCACAAGTAGGCGTCATTGTCCTTGCTGCAATCGTTGGGTTTGTCATGTTTCGTGATCCAGCAGAACAGACGAAAACGACAAGCTTTCCGTTAAGCAAACGATTTGGTGCCGCTTGCTTAACGTTGTTCGTTGTATTGCTTGTCGGCCTCCCACTTCTTGCACAAGTCAGTAGCTCAATGTGGCTAGATCTATTCGATCGCTTCTACCGGGCAGGCGCACTCGTCTTCGGCGGTGGCCACGTCGTCTTACCGTTGCTCGAACGCGAATTTGTACCGACTGGATTAATTTCTGCTGATGAATTTCTAGCAGGATACGGTGCTGCTCAAGCCGTTCCCGGTCCGTTATTCACGTTTGCTGCATACATCGGCACCGTTATCGCCGGAAGTCTTGGTGGTTTATTTGCCACAGTCGCCATCTTTTTACCAGCATTTTTACTGATCTTCGGCGTGTTACCATTTTGGCAAAGCGTCCGTCATCATGAGAAATTACGTGGTGCTTTTCTAGGTGTTAACGCAGCGGTCGTCGGTATTTTAATTTCGGCATTCTTCCATCCGATCTGGGTAACGAGTGTGCAAAATGGATTTGATTTTGCCATTGCTGCACTTCTTTTCTTTATGCTCATGTATTGGAAACGCCCACCTTGGGTAATCGTTCTTACAGGAATCGTTTTAGGAACACTCTTTTATTCATAATCAAACGATTCGTCATTTCGTACTCCGGAGTGGCGTTTTTTTTCGTTTCGTAACATGAATCGCAACAAGTCCTACAGTGAAAAATAAAGCAGAACCCACAAGCCCTACAAGTCGAATTCCAATGGCATGCGCCATAACCCCGAAGATAACGGTGAAAAAGATAATGGCTAGCGCTTCAAACAAGCCAAACAAACTCATAAACCTTCCCATCAATGATGTAGGAACTGCATTTTGATAAAACGTTAAATAGCCCGTATTGAGGAAGGTCACAAAAAAACCGATCAGTGTAACACCAATGATTGCTACTACTTGATCTGTAGCGACATACAACGTCACATAAGCCACCGCTGTCATGACGGTCCCATAACCAATTAACGTTTCTACCTTCAAAGATTTCGCAAACCGAACATTGATTAGCGACCCGACAATGATGCCAATCCCAAAGAAGCTAAGTAAAAATCCATATTCAGCATCGCTGAGCATTAATTCTAATTTAGCGAACGACGCTTCAAGAGAATCAATGGCAGTCATGAACACCGTTACAAGAACAAATAAGCCATAGACATAGAAAACATAAACGGAACGTTTGCAATAAGAGACAACCGTTTTGATGTCTGCATGAATTTGTTCAAACCGGCGTGTTGATTTTGCACGTTCGATGGGTGCATCTACAACGGGTAGCAACAATAGCAACGCTGCCGAAAGCAACAACGCAACTCCATTCAAATAAATGGCCATATACGGGGAACCGACATAGAAAAGAATACCTGCAATCGCTGGGCCTAACATCGTCCCAGAAGAGTGAATAAATCCTCGTAGCGCATTGAACCGTTGGCGATTTTCTTTTGGAATTAACTTCGTAATGTATACAGCTGAAGCTGGTGCTGAAATCGCGTTTGCCAGGTTAATCAGCAGAACAAAGAAGTAAATATATACAATTGAAGGTAACAGTGGAATGATGATAATAAGCACAGCCCGAATCACATCAAGGACAATCATCAACCTTCGAGTATTCGCGCGATCAATGAGACTGCCAGACCATGTATTTGTAAGTAGGGCAGCGATTGGCGCAATGATATACAGCAAGCCAACAGCGAGCGGTGATCCGGTTTCTTGCAGCACAATTAAATTCAGTGCAATTAAATATACCCAACCACCAATATTTGAAACCCCTAAACCTAGTAATAACAACATCGCATATTTCCACATGGGAACCGGCACCTTTCTTCATGATGTCATGAAACGAAAAAAAACTCACCCCCAAGATTGTCGTCTTGGGGGCGAGTCGAATCGCGGTGCCACCCCAGTTTGTCGATGTATTGCTACAAAGACCTCTTCAAGTACGGCTACACAAATGAACGTAGCGATACCCTATCTCTATAACGGGAGATCCCGTTGCATTATCATCCGAAGAATCCGATGCAAAGCTCCGAGACTTGCTTCAACATGTTCACGATGCCTCCTTCTCAGCTCCCAGAGGTCTCTGTCCATCAATCCCATGCTTACTCTTCTCTTCAACGCCTTTACTAAAATTTCTTATTAGTGTAACGCTAACCTCTCATAGAGTAAAGGTATTTATCTAAAAATTAAAATAAAACAAATGTGAATGACAACTTTAATGATAAAGCTACGGCAACAGGAGATAGCATGTGAGAATTGTGATGATTTTACACGAGCATTTAAATACCCCATACGGAAATCGAATTCCATCCGATTGGAATCAACTGCTCAGATCAACACCTAAGCCTAAAAAAAGAAAACCTCGGTTACAGAACCAAGGTTTCTTCACTACTTTATAATTACACTTTATCGCTTTTTAACTTGCTTCATTCATTCGATCTCGTAATGTGCTTGCTGTACCTGACAATAATACTGCTGAAGAAGCGACTTGTTGCATCGTTGCACTTAACTGCTCAATGATTGCAGCTACGCTTTGGACACCGTCATTTGATTGCTCTGCAATTGATGACAGGTTCCGCATATGATTCGTAACTTCATTCATATTCGTTGTCACTTCGCTTATTGCTGCATTGACATCTTGAACGATATCATCAACTTCCACAACGTTATCTTGAACACTTTGGAATACTGTCGTTAATTGCTGGTTCATGTTCATTCCTTTATCCACAGACTGAATGCCGCTTTCAATCACTTCTACAACGTGACGACTTTCTGCACCGATCTCTTCAATAAGCGTTGCAATCTGTTCAGTCGCGCCATTCGTTTGATCCGCTAACTTTCTGACCTCATCAGCAACGATTGAAAACCTTTGCCGTGCTCACCAGCTCTTGCCGCTTCAATTGCAGCATTCAATGAAAGTAAATTCGTCTGTTCTGAGATGCCACGAATAAGATTTAGAATTTCTGTGATCTGATCCGTTTTTACACCGAGCTTTTGAACGACTTCACTTGAACGTCGTACCCCATCACCGATAACACTCATTTGCTCCGTAATATCTTCTACAGCTTGTCTGCCGTCATCTGTTTTAGAAATGGCATGCTTAGAAGCATCAACGACAAACTTCGTGCTTTCTGTGACTTCTTGCAAGCTAAATAACATCCCGTCGGTATAGCCATTGACTTCTCGAATCGAACCTAATTGTTCTTCATTGCCCGCAGAGATTTGTTGCATCGTTGCTGAAATCTCTTCGATTCCTTGGCTTGTCTCGCTCGTTGAGATTTCTAATTGTGCTGCAACCTCTGACGTTTGCACCGCTTGATCTTTCGATTCTTTTGCATGTGCTTGATTCTTTTCATAAAGTTGTGATAGCAGCTTGTCGATCGGATGATCGCTGTCTTTTCTAAAGCTAGACATTAACGCTGAACCTTTTAGCACCTCTTCCATTTGATGAAAAGGCATAAAGAAACGTTTCGCTAGTAGATGTGTAACGCCCGTTACGACCACGATACTCGCTACAATACCGATCCAAAACCAAGGACTTGCAATTTGAATTCTCGGACTTAGGATTGCTGTAATCGATATTATTAACACAGGAATCATTACGGCTACAACAGAAACGAGCGTAACAGTCTTCACAAGCATCTGGTATGTTGTCTTCTTGTTAGACATTCCGTCCCCCCCTACTCGTTGCTTAATTTGCGGAACCGATAAACGCTAACGCTTGTTCCTTGTTTGTGAACGCACGAACATGCTCATATGTTCCTGCCGTTCTTGATAATCGATTTAATTGCATTTTTAGCGTTGCTCCTGGAGCAATCGTTGCTGTCTTTTCGATATTTTGAGCGACCCAACCCATGAGCTCTCCCCAGACTTCATTTACTTCTGGCTTGGCCACTTGATTAATTTCACTATTGTCGTTAAGGAAAAAAACGGACAGAAGGCTTCATCAGCTCGTTTTTTACATAGTCTGCTTGTTCTTTTGCTTCTTCAACCGTAGTTGCCATTTCTAAGTATTTGAAATGCAAAACGTTACCTTCAATTTTCAATTCTATGTTTTTCATTATTTGTTCTCCTCTTCGTAAGTTTCATAGGCTTCTTTAAAAATAAACAACGCATTGATACATTTTGGAAATCCTGCATAAGCTGTACAATGGTTAATCAGTTCAAGAATCTCTTCTTTCGTCACACCAATTCGAAGTGCCGCCCGAAAATGATACGATAAACCAGTTCCAGGATCACCTTGTGTAATCAATGAAGACAACGTAATTAACGAACGTTGCTTTAACGTTAATGCATCACTTGCATACACATCACCGTAGCCAAACTCTACTGCAAGGCGCGCAAGGCGTGGAGAGAATTCTTCCGCTGCTTTCATAGATTGAATGCCACGTTCTCCTGCTAATTCCTCAATTTGTTTCCATCCTGCTTCGTTTTTATCCATGTTGATTCAACCCTTTCATTTGATCACGTAGTTGAGTAGGAGGCACTTCATCTTGACGTACCATTAATTCAATCACCGTTGGGGTTGATGCTTCTGTTAGCGCTGCTTTCGTCGCTTGTGCAACATCATCCTCCGTGTAACAACGATGCCCATGACACCCTAAAGAAATTGCAAAATCTGCAATGTTCATATCCTTTTTGAACGTTGATCCAACAGAACGCCCAATTAAATTCTTCATTCCTTTATCAACCATATCGTGCATTCCATTATTAAAAACAAAGAAGAGAATTGGTAAGTCCTCACTCGCGGCCGTAGAGAGCTCGGTGCCATGCATCATTAGGCAACCATCTCCAGTGAACACGGCCATCGGTTTATTCCGGTTTGCCGCTTTTGCACCAATCGCAAGTCCGATGGCATGACCCATTGCACCAAATACGTCATCAAAGTAGAACGTCCCAGGTTGTTTAATCTCAAAGTGCTTAATTGCATAAAACGTATGGCTGCCATCATCCCCATAGATGACCGTTTCGTCAGGCAGCACTTTTCGAATGGCCTCAATTGCTCTGCCTGCCGCAAGACGTTCTGTATGCTCAGGAAGCTCCGGGACATCTAACTCATAGGATGGGAGGTCTCGTTCAATCTCAGCTGAAGGTTGATGTTTGAGTAATTCCTTTAGGTTTCTTTTTGCATCACCTTGTACGAATAGCGTTTTTGCAGATAATGACTTTCCGACAAATGTAGGCTCAAGATCAAATTGAATCACTGTCTCAGGTTCATTATCAGCCCGAAACCCTGCTGTAGACATGTCACTAAGCTTAGAACCGATGACGACAAGCACATCGATTCCTTCGTTAACGTATTGCAATGACACTTCAGAACCACCGAGGCCAAAGCTTCCAAGTGAATACGGATGATTGCTCTTAAATGTCCCTTTTCCACCTGGCGTTGTCATGACCGGAATTTTACATAAAGTAGCGAACGCTTCGAGTTCCTCGTAAGCCCGGGAGAAGTGAACACCTTTCCCTGCTAAGATAGCTGGTCGTTTTGCGTTTTCTAATTTGGACATCACTTCTGTTAAATTACTAGAGATTAAAGTGTCCTGTACGACAGCATCTGACACATCTAAATACTCACTTTCTTCTAGCAATATATCCATTGGTATCGATAAGTGAACAGGCCCCTTTGCGCCCGTTAACGCTTGTTCAATCGCATGATGCAAGTACCGTTTTAACGTCTGTTTATTTTCTACTTTTGCGCTAAACTTCGTCACTGGACGAAATAGATTTACAAGGTCAGCGCCGAAGCTGCTAGAGTCTTGGCATAAAGCTCTACCTGATTCTTCTAGCGGCGGGTGACCTGTTAGAAATAATACTGGCGCATTAAACGCTTGAGCTTGGCCAGCAGCGGTAATGAGGTTCGTGCCTCCAGGACCAGACGTCCCGATTGCCACTCCTATCGTTTCATTTTCAAGCGCATAGCCTGTAGCCATATATCCTGCACCAGTCTCATGTTTCGCTAGAATGAATTCTACTTGATGATCATCCATCGCAAAAATGAGTGGTGAGATTGGTTTTCCTGGAACACCAAATGCTTGATGACATCCTAAATCTTTTACAAATTTCGCTATAACTTCTGATACTTTAGGCATGGTTGCCCTCCATTTTATTTATACTAAATGCTAATGTCTGTCTCTTATACTGCTTATACTACTTCTATATCGGTCAAATTACGACAAGTTAAAGTACCTAAGTTTTAGATTTTCGAATTATTCGTGACGAAACGAGACAGAATGGTTGCATAGCTTGTATAGAATGTAAGAACGACTCAATTCGTTAAATTTTTATGAATATTAGTTCGCTATAAATTACAAATGCACACATCGTCTACAACAAAAAGTAGACTTCCTCCTCTCTGAAAGTCTACTTTTTTTTATGCACGTTTTAATCGCTGAACCGTCCCTAAGAGAACCATCGCAAAAATTACAATTGAGATGACCCAATAATACGCCATTATTGTATTCCCAGTTTCTACAGCAAGATAAATGCTCACAGGTAAAGTTTGCGTAACTCCGACAATGCTGCCTGCAAACATCATCGTAGCTCCAAACTCCCCTAGTGCACGTGCGAACCCTAACATGTAACCTGTCACAACGGATCGCCACGCAATCGGTAGCGTTACGTGCCAGAATACTTGCCATTCCGATGCTCCCATTTGCCGGGCTGCCGCCTCGAGTTCATCATCAACACCTTCAAACCCATTTACGAGCATCTGGAAGATGAGCGGGAACGAAACGACGGCTGCTGCAATCACCGCCGCTATATATGTAAATACAATCGGTTGATTAAATAATGCTTCATACCATTGACCGACCCAACTATTTCTGCCAAATGCGACGAGTAAACCAAACCCAATAACAGTCGGAGGCAACACGAGCGGCAACATTAGTACCGTTTCTACGAAGAGCTTCCCTTTAAACTGCCTCTTTTTTATGAACCAAGCAAAGAACAACGCAAGTAAAAATGCAAGAATACTTGCTACAATTACAACACGTAGAGAGACAATGATTGGTGTCCAAAACGTTGCGAACATTAATTTACACCTTGAAATCCATAGTCCTCAAAAACTGCGATCGCTTCGTCTGATTGTAACCAATTAAAAAAAATCTTGTGCAGCCTCTTCGTCAGTAAGTTGTGCGATCGGATAGACGATTGGTGAGTGTGATCCCTCTGGTGCATGATCAATAATCACAACATCTTCAGAAGTTAGTGCATCGGTATGATACACAAACCCTGCATCAGCGTTGCCAGTTTCGACGTACGTGAGTACTTGTCTGACATCAGAACCATATACGGCGCTTGGTTCAACTGCTGACCATAAACCTTCATTTTCTAACGCTTCCATCGTATATTGGCCTGCTGGAACTGTATCCGGCTGTCCAATTGCGATATTTTGAAGCTCGGCATCAGCTAAGCTACTCCAATCGTCTAACTGGGCTTCAACACCGGGGGTTGAAATGAGTGTTAACTGGTTCTCTACTAACTCAACAGATGCTCTTATATCAATCTCTTCCTCTAATCGTTCAACGTCACCTAATGACGCTGATAGAAATAAGTCCGCCGGTGCCCCTTGAACGATCTGTTGTCGAAGTTGACCAGAAGAACCATAATTAACGACAAACTCCACGTCATGACTTTCCTTATATAAATCTTGTAAATCATTGACCGCATCGGTCATACTAGCTGCCGCCATTATAAAGATCTCAGGGTTTTCCTCGTCTACGTCTGATGCCTCTTCGCAGCCAGTAAGTAAGATATTGCACTTATTAAACCAATTTTCCATTTCATAGCTGCCCTCCAACATCTTGATGTCATTTTCGTAACTCAATGGGGGACAGTCCCCCATTCAGATGACGTATTAACGTGCCGGGGGTCTGTCCCCCAGCAGAGTGACGCTTTAACGTCCTGGGGGACTGTCCCCTGCTTGA
Source organism: Geomicrobium sp. JCM 19055 (assembly GCF_000698185.1). Classification (NCBI taxonomy): domain Bacteria; kingdom Bacillati; phylum Bacillota; class Bacilli; order Caryophanales; genus Geomicrobium; species Geomicrobium sp. JCM 19055. Next base: position 130,467 of record NZ_BAXL01000011.1, on the reverse strand, counting down.
TTCTCCATTTCTTGAGTAATCAGCTCTAAATAGTCCGCTTCCTCTTGTGTAAACGTATTTGGAAAACGAAACTCCATTTCTAGAGGGTTGTCATCGAAATGCTTTTGCATATCCTCTAGCTGCTTGCTAAAAGCTTCGAGATCTTCAACGTTTTCTGTAAAGAGCAGTGTAAGCTTCGTAACCACTGCAAATGCCTCTGATGAGCTCGGTGGTACGTTATTTGCAATTAACCGCTTTACCTCTGTTGAAATGGCTAACATCTCTTTGTCCCACCGCTCCCAATCTGCTGACGGGACATCAATGAAGCTTTCAACAATTTCCTCGGAGAGGTTTTCTTTTGCCCATTGCATTTGATCATCCATATGCTCTTCTTGAAATAGAATGGAAGACAATAGCGTCCATGTAATTGGGTGACCACTCTCAGTGATTGCTTGTGTTCGTTTAATTGCGGAAATGGCTTGATCAATTTCCTTACGTTTGTTTTCTAACAAATGTAGTTGTAACGCTAACGAGTCTTTGAAATCGTCCAATGTATTTCTCTCACTCGTTAATAAGCCTTTAATGTCTTGAAGCGAATACCCGATAAACTTTAGCGATTGAACTTGCTGCAATTTCGAGAGCTCTTCAAGTCCATAAAGTCGATGCCCCGCTTCATTGTAATTACTTGGCGTTAGAATCCCCACTTCATCGTAAAACCTTAATGTACGAACCGATACGTTCGCTCTTCTCCCAAACTCACTAATTGTCAACTTCATGCAACGATCACCCTTTCTATTCGTTACATTCAGCTTAGCCGATCACGTAACGTGAGGCGCAAGTAAAATTTCCAAAACGTCACTGTTGGGGTCTGTCCCCCACACAGGTAACGTATTAACGCACCGGGGGTCTGTCCCCCACACAGGTAACGCATTAACGCGCCGGGGGCCTGTCCCCCGTGAGGGCTTGCCTGCAGTCAGCTTGCATCGTTTCGATGAGTTCTTTGACTGTTGGAATGTCTTGTATAAGCCCAACGCCTTGTCCTGCCCAGCCAAAGCCTTGTTCATGGTCGCCTTTCTCGATTAACTTCAAATTCGACGCACCACTTATGTACGGTTGGAGTGCATTAAAATCAGCACCTTCATCTTCAAGTTCTTTGATTCGGTCCGTCGCCTTTGTCCGTAACGCCCTTGCTGGTCTTTCAATCGTTCGTTTAATCACAATCGTATCTGCTTCAGTTGCTTTAAGAATCGCATCCTTATAAGCTGAATGAGCGATACATTCTTGTGTTGCAATAAAACGTGTGCCCATCTCAATTCCATCTGCGCCGAGTGCAAGAGCTGCAGCATAGCCTCTCCCATCCACAATCCCGCCACTTGCAAGTACTGGAATCGACACTGAATCAACGACACGGGGAACGAGCACAAACGTACCAACATCATCTCGCCCAAGATGGCCGCCTCCTTCTTGACCGACGACAATAATTGCATCTGCACCAAGCTCTTCTGCTTTTTGTGCTTGTCTCACCGCTGCGACAAGAACGAGTTTTCTAATGTTCTTATCCTTCACACGCTCAAATACAGGAGCAGGATTACCGGCCGTTACTGAAATTGCGGGTACCTCTTCTTCAATAGCAACGTCAAGTAGCTCGTCAACAGACCCTCTTCCTAAAGAAAAATTAATCGCATACGGCTTCTTCGTAAGTTGTTTGATTTTCTTAATTTCTGCCCTTAATAATTCAGGATCCCCAAGTGACGTAGCTGTAATTTGACCAAGCCCACCAGCATTCGACACTGCAGCTGCTAGTTCTGCATACGCCAAATACGCAAGCCCACCTTGTACAATTGGTACTTCCACACCAAAACGTTCACAGAAACGATTCATAACAATAACCCCCAGCACAGAATAATCAGATTATATCATTGATTATACGCCTTCCAACACTCATAAAAAGAAAAGAACGACACAAGTAAGGTTTACCCCTACTCGCACCGTTCTTTCGGTTAAACTCTTGCCGCTTCAACAAACGTAGCTGCATGATCACGAAGACCTTGCCAATCTTGCTGCTCAATCAAAGATTTCTTTAAAAGAGATCCGCCGGCTCCTGCGGCAACCGCTCCAGCTTTGATGTATGACGCAATGTTCGTTTCATCAATTCCGCCTGTTGGCATCATCGGGATATGGCTAAGTGGTCCCTGAAGACCTTTAATGAATGCAGGTCCTAATGAATCTGCTGGGAATACTTTGACGATATCCGCACCGTACAGATACGCTTGTTGGGCTTCAGTTGGTGTAAATACGCCAGGGATTACAATCACTTGATGCTTATTTGCAACCTTAATCGTCTCTTCATCAAGAATTGGTGCAAAAATAAACTCTGCCCCTGCTTCAATGGCCTCTTCAGCATGCTCCCCATTAAGAACCGTACCAGCACCTACAATCGCACGATCACCGACAACTGCTTTACATTTTTGAATGGCTTCATAAGCTCGATCAGAATCAACGGTGACTTCAAGTCCTGTAACTCCGCCTTCAACGAGCGCTATAGCAATGTCTTCAATGTGTTCAAATGGGAGCTTTCGCATCACGGCTACTACGCCAGACTCAAGTAATTTGTCAATATTCTTCATGTTCTCTCCTCCTAGCGTAATACGTCACTGTTCGTATTATTTAAAAATGCCTCAACTTCTAAACGAGTTGGGAGACCTTCAATATCTCCAGGTGAACTGACGACAAGCGCACCGACGGCAGCCCCTAAATCTACTGCATCATGCAAAGACTTGCCTTCTAATAATCCTACAATAACACCTGAAGCAAATCCATCGCCTGCTCCTATTGGATCTACGATTTGATTCACAGTGTGGCTTTTTACGTAACCTGAACTTCCGCCTTGTTCGGCATAATACGAATGCGATGCACCGCTTTTAATGACGATTCGTTTCGCGCCGTCTATAAATGCGAGCTTTGCAATTTCATCATCCTGGTCAGTCCCATACATCCACTCTGCCTCATCCGCTCCTGGCAAAAATAAATCACTTAAACCAGCGAGTTCCCGCATTCGAATTCTTGCTCGCTCTTCTCCATAATGCTCCATGATTTTAAAACGCAAGTTCGGATCAAACGAAACGTACAATCCTAATTTTTTTGCATAGGAAATTGCCGTTGTAAGAACGTCATCGCACTCAGGACTAATAAGCGGTGTGATGCCAGTAATGTGCAATACTTTCGCATCGCTAAACAGTTGTTCTTCTACCTGTTCGCTGTTCATGAGACTTGCAGCAGAACCTGCTCTGTAATAATGAACGGAACTTTCATTTGGTCGTCGGAATTCTTTAATGAATAGTCCAGTCGGTGCATCGGCTGTCGTTTGTACATAACTTGTGTCGACGCCTTCTCCACGAATCGCTTGGAGTAAATACTGACCAAGTTCATCGTCACCAACTTGACTCATCCAACGAGATGAGTAACCTAATCTCTGAATTCCAATCGCCACATTGGATTCAGCACCTCCATGGCGTTTCGTAAACGTATGTGTATATCGAAGAGGGCCTTGTGATGACGCTTCAAAAACGACCATCGTCTCTCCAATGGTTATAACATCCATTGTAGCCTCCTAGCCTTTTCTATTCTTTCTATCTTTAAAGAACTTCACAAGTAATGGTGTAAATAAAGACAAAATTGCTAAAGCAATCAATGTGGCAGCAATTGGTCTGGTAGCAAAGATCATTAAGCTACCTTCTGACATTGTTAATGCACGACGAAATTCACTTTCCGCCATCGGTCCTAAGATTAATGCTAACACAATTGGTGATGCTGGGAAGCCGTGCTTTTTCATGAAATAGCCGATAATTCCAGCACCGAGAATGACGTAAACGTCAAACATATTGTTATTAATCGCAAATGCACCAATCGTTGATAAGACTAAAATAATCGTAATCATTAACGTTTTTGGTACAAGCAATACTTTCGTAAATAAGCGAATGCCTAGTAAGCCGATAATGACCATAACGATTGCAGCGACAAGCATCCCTGCAAACAGAGTGTACATTAATTCTCCACTCGTTTGGAAAATTTGTGGACCAGGTTGAATTCCTTGTACGACAAAAGCTCCGAGCATGACTGCGGCAACGGCGTCACCAGGAATACCCAATGTGAGCAGTGGAACCATTGCGCCACCTGTCACCCCTTGATTTCCAGCTTCTGCAGCAGCGATTCCCTTCGGATTCCCTTTGCCAAAGAGTGCCTTATCTTCTTTCTTAGCAAAACGTTGGGCTTCATTATACGAAACAAACGCAGCCACATCTGCACCAGCACCAGGGATAATTCCAATAATGGAACCTAAAAATGATGATTTCGTCATCGTCGGGAACAATTTAGGCATAAGACGCCAATTCGTTTTGAGAAGCCTTGCGGCAACCTTCATTGGTCCACCTTTTTCCTTGAAATAATCCTCTGCCATAATAAAAGCCTCTGAAACAGCAAAGAGACCAATCATAATCGGAATAAAGTTAAATCCTTCAAGCAATACAGGTTGGTCAAATGTATATCTAGGATAACTTGTCATAGGATCCATACCGATTGTTGCAATTAATAAACCAACCACACCGGCAATTAACCCTTTAACAAGCGATGCCCCTGCTATACTTGAAATAATGCTCAAACCAAACAAAGCGAGACCGAACATTTCTGGTGCACTAAAATTAAGTGCGATGTTTGCTAGTTGAGGCGAGAGAAAAATAAGCATCAGAACACTAATAATCGAGCCAAATCCTGAAGCTATGACAGCAATATTCAATGCCGTTCTCGCTTCCCCTTGCTTTGTCATTGCATAACCGTCCATTGCTGTGGCAGCAGCGGCTGGAGTTCCTGGTGTATTTAATAAAATCGCTGCAATGGAACCACCATAGATCGAACCGAAATAAATTCCAATGAGTAATAACAATCCTGGTATAGCTTCCATTCCAAACGTAACAGGTAAAAACAGTGCTACCCCCATCGTAGCAGTTAATCCAGGTAATGAACCGATAATGACCCCGAGTAAAACGCCTGTTACGAGTAAAATTAAAATCATAGGATCTGCTAAACCGAGAAAGCCTTCCCATAGATTCATACAAAGCCCTCCTTAATAAAGCAACCCATGAGGAATAGGAACATGTAGTAGATGTTCAAATGAATACGAAACAATTAACGGCAAAAGAATAGCTGCCGGTATGATAAAGTACCAACGACGTTCTCCTAGAAGTAGCAAATAACCTACTGTAAAAATCACCGTCGAAACGACAAATCCAATGGGTTCAACAAGAAAGACGTAAACGCCAAATGCAATCATAATAAAAACAACATTTAAATTGAGTCTCTTATCTGTATCCGTTGGAGTTTGAAAAGCTAAAATAATTGCAAGTACAAACAACAACACGCTTAGTACTTGAGGAAAAAAAGGCGGGACCTGGTGCAGCCCCGCTTGATGGAGTAAAGCTTTGCGCCATAATAAAAGCCGTAGCCGCAAAAACCAATAATAGTAAACTAATGATGTGGTTAGCATGAAGTCTTTTCATACGGTTAGTCCCCTTCAACTAGTTTAAATCTAAGGAAGGAATTAGTTCTCCAAACAATGCATCTTGATCGTCCATTAATTCCGTAAATCCTGCTGGATCTGCATAACGATAGCCAAGTTGTAAGGTTTCAATACGCTCAATAAAGTCATCACTTTGTGCGGTTGTTGCTGCAGCATCAGCTAACACATCGACCACTTCATCTGGTGTGTCTGCTGGAACAGTGATTCCTCTCCACGTACCAATCGATAACTCAATGCCTGTTTCCGATAATGTCGGCACGTCTGGAAGTGCATCAACACGCTCATCAGCCATAACTGCTAATACTCGTAAGTCCCCATTTTCTACTTGGTTAATGACCTCTGCTGGACTTACACTTACTGCATCAATGTGTCCACCGAGTAGGTTGTTAACCGCAGGAGCTGCTCCGTCAAAAGGAACGTGGTTGAATGAACCGTCGATTTCTTGCTCAAGTGCAGAAGCAGCTAAATGCCAAATTGCACCTGTTCCTGAGTTACCAATTTGTAAGCTTTCACCTGATTCTGCAGCATCAATAAAGTCTTCGATCGTTTCGTACTCTGAATCTGCATGTACCGTAATGGCAGCAGAGTCTTCATTTAAAAGTGCAACCGGTTTAAAGTCTTCTTCATAGCTTAATTCTGCGAGTCCACTATGTGGAAGCGTTAGCAATTCTACAGTTACAAGTGTCATTGAATGACCATCTGCACTACTGTTTGCACCTGCTTGCATCCCGACAGCACCGCCACCGCCTTCACGGTTTGACACGCTAACCGACTCACCAAGTTCTTCTTGTAAGTTATCTGCAAATGCACGAGCGACTAAATCAGTTCCCCCACCTTCAGCATAAGGAACGATCACTTCCAATGATTTCTCAGGGAAATTCTCTGCAGCCTCTTCTCCATTTGCTTCCGTTGAACTGTCATCTCCACATGCTGCTAATGCCATTAGTGGAACAATCATACCCATACCCAATAAGTACTTTTTCATTAATGATACTCCCCTTTTAATGCTCATTTTTTTTAACTTTCAAAAACTGAATGTACTTCTAAACCCGCCTTACATCGTTCCTAATTGTGGAACAACGTTCTTTATATTAGCTATACATCTTAATGATGGCCTAATTCCTTAGAGATCTGATGGCATGAATTTGTTAATAATTCAACAACGTGTTTCACTTTGTTATCGTCCATACGATCGAGTGGACCCGTGACACTAACCCCATAATTCACTTCACCTACGTGGTTGTAAACTGGTGCCGCGACACAACGAATGCCTCGTTCATGTTCCTCATTATCAATGCTATATCCTGCACCTTTGATACGTGTAATTGCATGTTTTATCTCTTTTTCTGTTGTCACTGTGTAATCTGTATATTTCTGTCGATTGGGTACTTGCTGAAAATATTGCTCTAACTTTGCCTCGCTAAAGTGCGATAACAATACTTTCCCAACGCCTGTACAATGCATTGGAGCACGTCTACCTACGCGAGAGTATATGCGAATGGTATTTGAGTGTTGTTCAACTTTATCTAGATAAACAACTTCATAATCTTGTTGTTCAACGAGATGCACAATTTCATTCGCTTCTCTACTCAATTCATCTAAAACGGTCTAGCAATTGAAGTAATTTCCATTTGCTTTAGAACATATTGTTGCATTTCTAAAAATTTCAACCCTAATCGATAATTTCCATTTCCTGGTTCTTGCTTGACATATCCGTGTGCTTCTAGACTACTTACAATTCGATGCACAGTGCTCTTCGCTACCCCTAAACGATGGGATAATTCTGTAACACCAAGACCGAAATGATGTTCTTTAAGTAAGTCTAATACACGCATAGCACGATCGATTGACTGTAACATATCTCCCCCTCCTGTTCTTCATTATGGAACGGCGTTTCACTTTTGCTAAGAGCATTATATTCTTATATGTAAGCGGTGTCAACGTATTTTTCATTTATTTTCTAAGATGCGAAAATACACCCTCTAGAACGCAAAATAAAAGCTGCAACAAGACATGATCTGTCTTGTTGCAGCTTTGTTCTTACGCGACGTCGTAACCTAGTTCTTCAATCATTTCTTTTAATTCTGCTTCTTGGACTTTACTTGAATCAAACTTAATCTCTACTGTTCCGTTACTTAGATCAACGTCTACCTCTTCTACACCAGCTTGTGTCCCTACCCCGCCTTTAATGGATGAAACACAGTGACCACATGACATTCCTGTTACGTTTAATTGAATGGTTTTCATTTTAATTTTCCTCCTGCATTTGTAAGATCAAGTCGTCAGCTTTCTTTTGATTACGCTCGTAGCCTGTATACACAATTGGCTTTTTTAATGAGCCAACGAGCCCGCGACGTTTAAATACGAGCCTGGAACGACTCTTGATCCTGTTAATTTTTTTAGTTCACTTTCTTTTTCTTCATTATTACTTAGATCATGCTCAACATATTGAACACCAGCATCTTGAAGCTTTTCTTTTGTTTTTGCACAATCAGAACACATCGGACGTGTGTAAATTGTTAAGTGATACATGCGACTTCCCTCCATTACTGAATTTCAATTACAAATGGAAAAGCAATCACGCCTGCATCTTGATACTTAAATTCTGCCCAAAGCTTGTACGTGCCTGGTTTTTCAAAATGAGCTTCAAATGTCGTTGCATCGTTAGAAGTTGGATGCACGTGAATAAATTGTTCAACGTCCTCATCGATGACTACGACATGCCCAAGAGCTCCAAGGTATGGCTCAAGGTTATCGTAATCGGTACTAAACGTGAGCGATGTCGTTTCCTCAATCGTTTTTCCTTCTACGTCTAACTGCACTTTCTTACCTTGAACTTCTTTTTCAAGCTCACGATCGGTTTCTAAGCTTGCCTTTTCTGTCTCTGCCTCACCTACTTGAAGCGGAATCGCTTCTGGTGCATAAGCGAAATCTTTTGGAGTAATGTCTACAAAGAGATGATACGTTCCTGACTGAAGGGAGTGTTCAACCTCATATACCCTTCTGCCAGGCGTTCGGGATGAAGATGGTGATACGCTTTTAGGTCATTCGAAACTGCGATGAGGTGCATTTCTTTCTCATGATTCACAGCAAGTTCAGGCGGCTCTCCATTTGGATCTTCCAACGTAAATGTGAGACTATCTTCATTTTGGTCCACGTTCACTTCTACTTCTGAATGCATTGAATGATGATGATGGTCATGATGATCGTGATTGTTCATGAGTTCTTCCTCCTCTTGAGTGGTGTCATGAGCATGATGTTCTTCATGATCGCCACCCTCTAAAATTGAATTACCCGTAATGACTGCGTAACCTACAATCACAACTGTCAAATAAACAAGTCCGCTAATCACCCACGTGCGTATTTTCATGATGACCGTTTCACTCCTTTAAAAGACATTCGTTGCAATCGCAAGGCGTTCCCAACGACCGATACTGAACTGAATGCCATCGCGGCACCTGCCACCCATGGAGCTAATAACCCTGCTGCAGCAATTGGTATTCCGACAGAGTTATAGAAGAATGCGAAGAATAGGTTTTGCTTAATGTTTCGCATCGTCTTCTTACTAATGACAAAGCTGTCAGCGACACTATGAAGATCGCCACGCATTAACGTTACATCTGACGCTTCAATGGCAATGTCTGTTCCAGTTCCAATTGCCATTCCAATATCTGCAACGGCAAGCGCTGGCGCATCGTTAATGCCATCACCAACCATCGCGACGAATTTCTCGTTTTGCTGTAACTTCTTAATTTCTTCTGCTTTTTGTTCTGGCACCACTTCAGCAATCACGTCATTGATCCCAACTTGCTTTCCAATTGCTTCTGCGGTTTTTTGGTTGTCACCTGTTAACATGAGTACTTCTAAGCCTAAATATTGCATTCGTTTAACAGCTTCTACAGACGTTTCTTTAATCGTATCTGCAACCGCTACAATTCCGACGACTTGCTCATTAATAGCGATTAACATTGCCGTTTTACCAGCAGATTCAAGGTTCTCCATTTCTTTGTTGAATGCATCAAAGTTAAGGTTAGATTGACGCATTAACTTTCTTGTCCCAACGAAAATTTGTTCGTCATGTACCGTCGCTTTAATTCCAGCTCCTGGTAAAGCTTCAAAGTCTGTTGGATTCTCAAATTTAATCTGACGATCTTCGATACCCGTTACAATAGCTGCTGCAAGTGGGTGTTCTGAGTTCTTCTCTGCTGAAGCCACTTTGCTAAGAATTTCTTCTTCGTCTAATCCCTCAGCGAGAATGACATCCGTAAGTTCTGGCTCGCCTTTCGTAATGGTTCCAGTCTTATCAAGTACAACTGTCGTCACTGATTTCGTATTCTCAAGGTGTTCGCCACCTTTGAACAGAACGCCCATCTCTGCTGCACGACCTGAACCAGCCATAATTGAGGTTGGTGTAGCCAGACCTAGTGCACATGGACAAGCAATGACTAAGATCGTAATTAATGGAACGAGAGCTGAACGTACATCGCCGGGTTCGATAATAAAGTACCATGCAAGAAATGATCCAATTGCAATGAGTACGACGATCGGTACGAATACCCCAGACACTCGATCGGCTACTCGTTGAATGTCCGCTTTACTTCCTTGTGCGTCTTCTACGACTTTAACAATTTGTGCGAGTGCTGTATCTTTTCCAACACGGGTTGCTTCAAACGTTAAACTACCGTTCTTATTCACCGTTGAACCGATTACGTTGTCGTCTTTTTTTCTTATCAACTGGAATACTTTCACCCGTAATCATTGACTCGTCAATGGCAGAAGATCCTGAAATGATGACACCATCAACTGGGATTTTTTTCTCCAGGGCGAACGATGACTTGTTCGCCGACTTGTACGTCTTCGACAGCAATTTCTACTTCCACACCATCACGTACAACCCGTGCTGTTTTTGCCTGCATGTTAAGCAGCTTCTCGATGGCTTTTCCAGTACGTCCTTTTGCCCGTACTTCAAAGAGTTTCCCTAAAATGACGAGTGTAATAATGACAGCCGCTGCTTCAAAATACAGTTCTGGCATACCTTGACCGCCACCTGCTTGCCACTCGTACCCGAGAAAAATACTATAAAAATACGCTGTAGTTGTACCCAATGCGATGAGCACATCCATGTTCGCACTTTTTCCTTTTAACGCTTTGTATGCTCCTACATAAAACTGAGCACCTGCGATAAATTGAACGGGTGTTGCTAACGCTAACTGTACCCAAGGGTTCATAAACATCTCTGGCATATAAAGAAAGGATGTAAATTCAAAATGTGTAACCATCGTCCACAACAAGGGAAGCGTTAAAATCGCTGCGAAAATGAATTTACCTGTCTGATGACGAATCTCTTTTTCTTTCGCATCCACCGTGTCTTCCTTCGACTGTTGCTCTTGCAACGTGTAACCAATCTTTTGAACTGAATCAATCAGCTTGTTTGTTAATTGTGCCTTCGTTGTACTCAACTGTAACGTTTTCTAATGCAAAGTTTACATTTGCCTTTGAAACACCGTCTGTCTTGGAAAGCTTCTTTTCAATCCGGGTCGCACAAGCGGCACATGTCATTCCAGATATATCAAACGTAATGCTCTCATGTTGCACATGATATCCGAGCTTTTCTATTTTATCTTCGAAAGCTTGGACGTCTAATTGTTCAGGATCATACGTTACATTTGCCTTTTCAACGGCAAAATTCACATTAACCTCATCAACGCCGTCCATGCGTTGTAGACCTTTTTCTATTCGGTTGGCACAAGCGGCACACGTCATTCCTTGGATCGGAATTTGTACTTCTTGCTTCGCCATCGCTGTCCCTCCTACGTACAACAGTTAACATTTTTTTATAGTCTTTCCTGCTGTTGTTATCTTTATAATACAATACCCCAGTGGGGTATGTCAACGATTAATAATTGTTCACACAGCCACTCACTTGAGCTTGCTTTGTTTGCGGGTCACAGTGGCACCTTAACTCCTCTTTGTGACTACGTTTCTTCTCTGGTTTAATCCAACGATCCGTCTCAACGCGGTACCATAGTACAACCGCTCGAATAACAATATCAATTCCGATTGCTAGCCACACGCCAGCAATGCCTAACTCAAATTGAATGGCTAAAATATAAACGAAGACGGTACGGATCAACCACATTCCGATCGTCGTCAAATACATCGGGAATTTCGTATTTCGCGCCCCTTGGAAAGCTCCCGTTAGAATCAACAAAATTGCCAAGAATGGCTGAAAGAACGTTGCGATCTTTAACGCTGTCCCAATTTCTGCTTGAACGACTGGGTCATCTGTAAAGAAGCTTCCCATCCATTCACCGAAGATAAATAACAAGATTCCCATGAAGACCATAAAGCTCGCAGATATCAAGGCAATGAGCTTAGCGTAGCTTTTTGCCTGTTCATATTGCTTCGCTCCGACGAGCCTTCCAACGATAATTGTCGCAGCTGCCGCAAACCCGTAAGCGATCATATAAGAGAACGTTTCAATGTTTCCCGCGATTTGATGTGCCGAAAAAGTACTCGTTCCTAAAGCAACGATAAATCCGAAATAAACCACTTGTCCAATTCGCATTGCTAGACGTTCACCAGCTGCTGGTGCTCCAAGACCGAGTAAGTCTTTCTGATTTTGAAGGTTAAATCGAAACTGCTTCTTCTTAAGATCAATGGCATCATTTTTTCTTACATAATAGAGTAGCATTCCGACCCCTACAACTCTTGCCAGAACACCGGCAATCGCCGCACCTACAATACCTAAAGGGGGTATGAATAAAAATCCAAAGATCAGCAAGTAATCAAACACCATGTTTACGACGTTTGCGATAATGACCGCCTTCATTGGCGATTTCGTATCTCCTGTACCCCGTAGAATACTGCTTAAAACAAACATTAGCGCCATTATAATTGAAGGGATCGCTAAAATTTGAAAGTAAACCGTTGCTAATTGTAGTACTTCTGGCTCTACACCTAATAACTGAATAAGGTTTTCTGCAAAAAAATAGCGTAATGAATCCAAGAAATAATCCTACAATAACTGCTTGAATCATTCCTTGTTGAGCAATTTTAGATGCTCTTCGGTCGTTGCCTTCACCTCTTGCGTTGGCCATGAGTACGTTAACCCCGACACCAATTGCCATAAATACTGCAAAGTAAATTGCAAGTATGGCATTCGTAACACCAACCGCAGTCACTTCTTCTAAGCCAACTTGGGCGACAAACAACGTATCAACAAAACCGAGCAACGTCTGAAAGAAATTCTCAATCACTGCCGGCATTGCGAGAACGAGGACAATCTTGATTTTTTCAGATGTTCGTAAGCCCTCTTGCAACGTACGATCTGCAATACTCATGTTCGTTTCCTCCTCTGTGTGATTACATACTACTATACCCCCCTATAGTATTTCAAAAGAAAAGATTTCCTCTTTATGAAGTTCACTACTCATTAGCGTTTGATTACATGACGTAATTATTCAACCTATTGAGACACAAAAAAGCTACCTCAACAAAGACACTGACTTTGTGAGATAGCTTTTTCTCAACACGTTACGACCTCGAGTCCCATTCGCCAAACCTTCTCGGATCAGCTCCACCTTTTATGGTGTTTTCGTTATAATCAACGATCAGACTTTGAACCGCTCCGAAGTGGACCGCATTTCGGGAATTATCGATCGTGTAGCCGTCCTCTTCAAGCGATTCTGAGACGTTCGTAGAGAGCCTTCCTTCAATTTGAATCGTTGGATTATGAAGATCATAATACGATCGGTTTTCTTCAATGGCTTCTTCAATCGGCTGTTCAAACATTAAGTGACGCACGAGAACTTGTGTAAGTGTTGATGTTATTCTCCTGCCCCCAGAACTTCCGATTCCAATAATCGGGTAGTCATCTTTAGCAAGAATGGTTGGTGAAATATAGCTAATCGGTCGCTTATTCGGCTCGTAACGGTTCGGTGACGTTGCACTCACTGAAAAATTGTCCAGTTGATTGTTTAAGAAAAAAACCATCTACATATTTTCCAGAACCGAAAAAGCTGCTTAACGTGTTTGTTGCTGACACCATCGTACCGTCTTGGTCGACAATAACAAAATGTGTCGTATTGCCATCTTTCTCTCCACCTTCAAGATCGGTTGGAAATTCCTCGTCTTCAGCTTTTAATGAAATGTCATTGGCAAGTTCCTCCGCGTATTCTTCTTCTAAAATTTCATTAAGAGGGATCTCGACAAACCGGGGATCGCCAATCATTTGAACACGATCTTGATATGCTTTTCGTGTAATTGCCCCGGTCCATTTCATAAACTCTGCAGACTGGTCACTCCATCGATCAATTGATAACTCCTCGGCCATTTGTAGAGAGTGTAGCAACATCGTTCCACCCGCAGGTGGCGGAGCAGCGTACACATCAAAATCCGAAAACGTTGATTGCACAGGTTCCACAACATCAACATTATAATTTGCAAGGTCGTGCCGATCAATGGAGTTCGTGTGCAATGCAATGTTGTCTCCAATTTTGCCTTTATAAAAAGCAGATGGTCCTTCTTCTTGAATTAGCTTAAGCGTCTCTTGTAAATCCTCTTGTTTCAACGTGTCTCCGACATCAATGGCACGTTCATTCGGATAGAATTGCTCAGCCGCTTCAGGTTCTATATAGTTGTAAGCATTCTGAAGGTGCGAATGAAGCGAGTAAGAGACTTCAACACCGTCTCCTGCGAGTTGAATCGCGGGATCGAGTAAGCGATTCATCGACCATGAACCATATTCTTCATGAACTGTGTCCATGCCAAGAACAAAGCCTGGGACTCCAATTCTTGAATCTGGTATTTCTTCTTGGTCTGGAGCCACTTCTCTATAGTCATATGCAACGGGTGACTCTCCTGCTGGATGCACGAGCATAACCCCGCCTCCGCCAATACCTGACGCTTGTGGCTCTAAAACACCCAGAGAATAAGAAACAGCGATCGCAGCATCGATCGCGTTTCCTCCTTGATTTAATATATCCATCCCAATCGCTGTTGCTTCTGGATTATCCGTCGCAACACCAAATCCGGGACTTTTCTTCTGACTCTCGACTTCAAGGGCATCATAGTCCGTCGCTTGACGCTCCTGATCTGTGTCTAGTGAGTTAATGAACAGGAGCAGAACAGCAATCAATAGGAGACACACGACGAATAAGCTCTGATTACGGCTCGAAGACATACGATCACGCCCTTTTTTCCTTACATGAATACGAGTAATACCATCAAAGTAAGAATAAACCCGATGATTGAGTGCGTAGAAGCACTACCTTTTTGGTATTTAACCGTTTTGATACATTTTTCTTTAAATGTTAGTTGTGACATTCTGTTCTCTCCTTACATGAAGAATAGTTGGTATACGAGTAAAATGCCGAACGTCGTCAAGCTTAAAAGTGCTGTACTGGCCATCGTTGCCACGAATCCTTGACGTTGAATGGTATTGGCAATTAAACCTGGCACAATCAAACCAATCGCTTGAAGATGTGCTACTTCTTGTGGAGTAAATCCAAAAAAACGTATCAAACCCTAGTTTTAATATGATTCCGGTTAAAAGCATGGCCGCAAATTTCCTACGACCGTATAAAATTGTAAATCGATTAATCACGTGCATAACGACGAGGTACGTCGCGAAGCTGATAAATAAAATAGAGATTGCATACACTGGTGTCGCTACGACAAGTGCGATATATCCTGGTACGACTAAGCCCGCGGGAACGATGCCTGTTTTCTCAGCGAAGAATAAACTGAGTGTTACACCGGCAACGAGTGCTACGGTTATTTCTGCGATATCCATGATCAAACTCCTTAATTACGATTGTTTTTAATTGATTGCTGCAACTTTTTCTTCAATCGGCATTTGCATTTTCTTTAATTCATGAGTGAGTGGTTCAGCTGCACCATGAATGTTACCAACGCCGTAAATGACAGTTTCTTGAATGTATGGTTTGATTTCTTCGAGGATCTCCTCTGTTGAATACCCTTCTAAATTCAGGAGGTGTTCTGTTGGGATGTTGCCATTATTGTAGTTATCAACGATTGGAGCAGTCGTTTCCCCGATAATAACGAGCGTTCGACATGGAAGATAAGGAAGTACATCGTGTGCAAACTGTTCCGTTCGTTCATAACGATCACTACGGCAATTCATAACAACAACCGCATCATTCGTTGGATAACCGAGTGTTTGTACTCTTTCCCAAATGTTGATCGTAGACGTTGCGTCATTCGCTGCGAACCCGTTCACAAGAAACGATGGTTGTTTTTGATTTAAATCGAGTGGTGTAATTTGAAGAGAACCTGGATCTGGCCAAGCATTTAACATACCTTTAAACGCAGTTTCTTGATCAATTCCTAATGCATCGGCAACTGCTAACGCTAACGCTGCATTTTCTGGAAAGACCATATAATCAAACTGAAGTAAGAAAGCTTCTGGAATTCTAGATGTATCACAAACGATCACTTTCGTATTGCGCTCTTCTGCAATTTCTTTGTACATCGGTACGTAAGGACTTTCATTCACGATCAAGTGACCGTTATGAGGAATGGTAGCTGTAAATGCATAAGCAACTTCATCTAGTGTCGGACCGAGTAAATCCATATGATCTTCAAGTACGTTTACGATCACACCGATATTCGCTTTTAGCATCTTCTCTTGAAAAACGGTTTGGTAGTCCGGTGTAACAGCCATACACTCACTGACGAGCGCATCGGCGTCTTCTTCCGCCACTTTTTTTCATTACTCCTTTTTGTTCACCAATGTTCGGACCTTCTGGGCGGCGGACAATTGGATCTTCTTGATCCTTGTACCAATAAAGCATTCGTGCTTGTGTACCTGTTGTTTTCCCAACGGTTTGGTAATTCGCTTCCGTTAATACGCCTGTGACTAGTCGAGTAACGGTAGATTTCCCACGAACACCATTAATGTTGATTCGAACCGGAATGGCCTCAACATTTCGGTTATGTTTTCGATGTTCAAGAAAACCGAATACGAGTAAAGAAAGTAGACAAATGGTGATGATGAATAGCATAATTCGACTCCTTTGTTAGCGTTTATGAATGCATAATTTAATTAGAATTGCTAACACCATCCGTTAGTATAAAGGTGAAAAATAATGACACCATCACAGCAAAGTTAAAAACTGTTACGAAACGATTAAACGCAATTTTTATTATTTTATGTAAAACGATGTCGAGAAAGAAAACATAGGGATGAGGCACTATACGATAAGGTGTGATTTGATCTAGTGAGCCAAGTCTTTCGTAGATTAAAGTAATAAATAAGCAAAGCATAGTCACATTTTTTTATAGGAAAAAACAGCTTTAATTTAGCTGTTACGTAACTGTAACTTTAGATGGAACTTATGTACTAAAAGCTAGATTTAAAGTATTTATAAACTAAAATAATATGAGCTTTAGAAAACCAACGTGTTTCTTTTCTATAAAAAAAGCCTGCACACTAGTGCAGGCCGGGAGGACGTCTCATTGTTTCGTTGCAGCAACGATCAGCATCATCGGACGACGAAGCTCATGTTGCATTTGCACATCTACTAACATTGAAGCTGGTGGTGAAGGTTCAATCACACGATTTAACACCCAACCATTAATTAACAAACCGTTAAGATAAGTCGTTAACGTCTTATGATACTTCATAACTGTTTCACCTAGGAAATTTGTTTCTCTTCGACCTTCTTCAAAATAACGATCAATAGGAAAGTGTTGAACCGTTCCTTGACTCGTATAAACAATCTTGGCTACCTTCAGCGGTAAACGTTGGATGCTCTACAGAAAATATAAATTGCCCCTTACATGTTAATGCGTTGTGTACCTTTTGCGCTACATCATTGAAAGAAGGGACGTAATGTAGAGCCAATGAGCTAAGAACAACATCAAATGACTCTCGTTCTAGCTGGATGTCTTCTATAGAAGAGTGAACGTACTGTATTGATGTATGTTTAGTTGACTTAGATTTAGCAACGTCGAGCATCTTAAGCGACTGATCTACACCGATTACATTGCTTGCTCCATTCTCAGCGGCGTACAAGCAGTGCCATCCGTAACCGCAGCCTAAGTCAAGCACCGATTTCCCTTTAAAGTCAGGCAACACTTGCTGCAAGGCATTCCACTCACCTGCTCCTGCGAGACCTTTTTGAGAGCGTTCCATCTCACTATACTTCTGGAAAAGAGACGGTTGATCATATGGATTATTGTCCAACTTTCTTCACCTCGATTGCATGACTTTACTTCTAAGCTATTCTCACACTTAACGAAATGCTAGTTTGACACTTCTATCGACTGCTTAGGTAGACGTTTCTTATTCTCAAGATGATACGTACGTTTAATGAGGCTACACTCGCAAGAAATAATATTACGCCAGCAGCCGCAAACGAAATGAAGTGCGTTCCGTACTGATCGTATCCCCAACCCCCGAGCCAAGAACTGAACATTGCACCCACTTGATGACCAAAGTATGCCCAACCATAGAGCAACCCTACAAGCTTTACACCGTATACATCGGACAACATCGCTGATGAGAGCGCAATACTTCCTGCCCAGACAAAACCTGCGACAATGACAACCACATACAACTGCCATAAAGATGCAACCATCACCAATGCAATTAGACCCAACCCTCTCACTAAATAAATGAGCGCGAGCAAATATTTACGAGGCATCTTATCAGAAAGCGCCCCTAAGATTAACGTACTTGGAATCGCAACGAGACCAATTAGACCGATTGCAAAGGAAGCGGTCATTGCATCGAACCCGTGATCTTGTAACATCGGTACGCCATGTGTTCCAAGCAAATTCATGCTAAACCCACAAGCAAACAACCCAAATGTAATCAACCAAAACGGCGACGTTGTCATCGCTTCTTTCCACGTTAAACGCAGCTCTGGTTTCCGACTTGTAACGTTTTGTTTCTCTGATTCCAATTCATCGGTATTCTCAGGCGCTTCATCACGAACGATAAAAATTGTCATTGGAATAATAATTAGAAGAAATGCGGCCGCAAACAAAAGAATGGTCGCTTGCCAACCAAATTGATTAATTGCGATCGTTAATACAGGCGTCATAATTGCAATTCCAGCATGGAACCTGTAGATAAGTAAAATAAAGCTCGCCCCCGCTGCCTCGTGAACCACTTTGCAATGACTGGTGTTAAAGCGACTGGACTCGTAAACGCAAGTCCCAATGACAAAAACACACCAAATGCCATGAAGAAATTAAACGGATGTGTCGCTAAAACGGTCCAAATACAAGAGACTGTAACGATTAGAATTCCTAATCGTAAGACAAAATTGGTACTATAACGTTCGACTAAGTAACCTGCAAGTGGCATCCCCATTCCATAAACAATCATCCCGACAGCAATCATTGTCGATAACTCTGTACGATCAAAATTCAAGTCTTGCATAATTGGAAGAACGAACGGTCCCATCCCCATTCTCATTCCAACCGTTAATAACGTAATGATTGTCGCTGCCGCTACAATATTCCAGCCAAAATACCATTTCCTAAACCACATCATTTCACTTCCCGTATTCAATTTGATCTGGGCATGAAAAAAAAGCCCATCTACTCCGGTAAAGTAAACTGGCTTTTCGTCATAGAGGATTACCATGGCTAGGTCACGTATGACTGATCAGTTCATCATTTAATACGCTTAGTATAAAGTTGAAAGCGCTTAACGTCAAATTCATCTGACTAATTCTTTGTTTACTTGACTACGTTCTAAAGCATTATCAATTGAATCAACATCTTTAACTTACGAAACGACTCGTTGTTATATAAGATGACAATATATTTGACAATTCATACTATTTTATCTAACAATAGAATTATCCTATACCTTTTCTAAAGGAGTGAAGCGAAATGCCTGAAACACGCTTTAAAGTTGACCTTACGAAGAAGATGGACAAGCAAGCTGTACCCGGACATAACCGCTGGCATCCTGACATCCCAGCTGCCTTTAGCGTAAACCCAGGTGAATCGTTTCGAATGGAATGTTTAGACTGGACAGATGGGCAGATCTCAAACAACGATGATCCTAGTGATATTGAGCACGTTGACTTAGACCGCGTACACGTCTTAAGTGGACCTGCTCATGTGAATGGGGTCCAACCAGGAGATTTACTTGTCGTTGACATTCTCGATGTAGGTGCCTTCCAAGATCACGAATGGGGCTTTAATGGCATCTTTGCAAAAGAAAATGGCGGTGGCTTTCTTGTTGATCATTTTCCAAATGCCCAGAAATCGATTTGGGACTTTCACGGTATCTACGCCACGAGTCGTCACATTCCTGACGTGAAGTTCGCGGGTATCATTCACCCAGGTCTAATCGGAGTCGCTCCTTCACACGAATTGCTCGCTGAATGGAATCGACGTGAAACCGCACTCGTTGATGAAGACCCTAAGCGTGTTCCTCCTCTTGCAGAACTCCCTAATCCTGAAAGCGTTGTTCTCGGTACGCTTCAAGGAGAAGAATTCGATCGCGTAGCGAAAGAAGGTGCTAGAACTGTTCCCCCTAGAGAGAACGGAGGCAATTGTGACATCAAAAACCTCTCTCGTGGTTCACGCATCTATTTCCCTGTGTTTGTTGAAGGCGCCAAGCTCTCAGTTGGGGATCTTCACTTTTCTCAAGGAGACGGTGAAATTACATTTTGTGGTGGAATTGAAATGCCAGGATGGATTGACTTGCATGTTGATGTCATTAAAGGCGGAATGGACAAATATAACATTCTTCAAAACCCAGTGTTCCAACCTGGTCCAATGGATCCGAACTACACAGAGTTTCTCACATTCGAAGGCGTAAGCGTTGATAACACGTCTGGCAAACAGAGCTATCTTGATGCAAATATTGCCTATCGCAACGCATGCTCAATGCGATTGATTACTTAAAGACAGTCGGCTACACAGCTGAACAAGCGTATATGATTTTAGGAACAGCGCCGATTGAAGGTCGAGTCGCAGGAATTGTTGACATTCCGAATGCGTGTTGTACAGTATCCATTCCAACAGCGATTTTCAACAAAGATATCCTCCCGAAAAAGGAATGATAAAACCAACATGATCTATTCTTTTTCTTGTCCGTCGTGCGGACCATTTGAAGAAAGACACACATCATCACATGGCGACAAGACAAAATCCGTATGTCCCGTTTGCAAAGAACTATCAAATCGAATCTTCAAAGCTCCAAACACGTTTTCAATGAATAGCACTATCAAACAAAAGGTTGACCAAGGTGCAACCCCGACCGTCACACAAAAAGACCAACTGCAAGGCACAAAACGTAAACAAAACAAGCCCACATCACGTCCGTGGCAAATTGGGTAGATCTGCGCACGTCGCAGATCTTTTTTCTTGGTCTACTAAACACCTTCGTATAATCGTGGTAAGGCGTAAGGGTTTAAGAACCTAGACCTACATTATAGCTCTGCAACTGGTATTTCACTTCAAAACCGACCGACTGATAGAGTGCAATTGCTGCTTGGTGGTCTGCTTCTACACAAATGGTTATCTCATTAATTGATTCATAAGAAAATAGCTCGTTGAGTGCACAACGGATTAACCTTTTTCCAACCCCTTGTTTTCTAAATGCTTCTGCTACACCTACATACTCAATGGTTCCCTCACTATGCTTCGGGTTTGCTTCGAAGTATACATACCCTTGAATGGTTGATTCATTCTCTGTAACGATAATTAATTGGTTATCGTCATTCAAGCGATTGTGGATCGTTTGCGCATCGAAATACGTGTTCGGGAATAGCTGATTATGAAGATTTGAGAAGGAATCACAATAGGGGTTCCTATACGGTTCTACTTGAACTTCCTGCTTACTGAAACTCTCTCTCGTTCTTTGCAAAACGAGATCTGAACCACGTTCAGTCCCTTCACGGTCGATCGCAAATTGCTTTACAAACGTATTTTCCTTATTTATAAAGAAAGAGAATTTACTTACCTCTTTAGGTACGTTTTGAATTAATTGATTCCACAACTCAACAGCAAGTCCCATCTCTTCTTCATGTATAAATGGTCCCCATACATCGGCAACTCCCCTCGGTAAATCAACATCTAGTCCAAGTGCGCCAACGATCGCATCCTCTTTGTAAGCAACCACAAACGAGTCTTCGAATAGTAAATCTGAAAAATCGTTCACGAGCGTATCATAAATTTCACCACTGTCCTCCCCGCAAAATCCGATGTGATGCCTCGGTTGATTGTTCATCGTTTCCAAGAAGTTAGAAAGCTCTCTCGTAGATGCAGGCTTTGTTATATGTAAACTCACTTGAATCACCTTCTTTGATTTAATGAAATAGAGTTTGTTTATTTAGAAATTTATATACAGAACACATAATATCACTTTAAAGCTAGTTAAAGATGCTCGTTTTATCATTATACCAATTAGTGAAAAGGTTAGCTGTAGTAGATAAAGAGTTTACTATCGTTAACCTTTCCGAATTGAGTTAATAACGTACCATGCTCTCATTCATGTAAAAAGACAAGCAGGCGATTCCCCGCTTGTCTTTTTGTTCACTTTTCGTTTTGGTAGTTAATCGTTTGGATCAGCGGGACCTTGATGCGTATAGGATCTGTTCCATTTAAATCTTCGTTGAAAAGGTTCACAGCATTTATCTGGTTGTTGGAATATGGATAGTAATAGTAAGTACCTGTTTGACTACACATGGCACTTGTATAAAGTGTATACGAAGGTTCACCAGCTTCTATGTCTGCTCCTCTAGCCACATTGCAATAATCAAGGATATGAATTGCGTTTCGTAAACCGTCTATCTCTGTTATGGCTTCTTCAATGTGATTTCTAAGAAAAGCAGCTCTTACGAAACGCGAAGGTGATGAATAATCACCTGGAATACCAAAGTTACCACTTACCAGTCTGGCGACTTTACGAGGTGATAATCTCCCCAAATGACATCTTCACTCGGTTGTTCAGAAGATAGTGAAGAATACTGATTTAAGTTAATAAGATGCCACCGGAAATCTGGCTGTTCGAAAACGCACCCACTAAATTATCATAGACTTTAAGTCCATCATCTGTACTTTCAATGACAACTGTTTTTCTTTCCTGATCCGTAAAAATCCAATGCAGTGGCGGTGGTCCATCGGTCAGTTCAAGATCACTAGCCATTAAATTAATCGTCTTCAAATGACTGACAATCTCATCTGTAGAGCGAAATTGTGTTAATGCAAACAACATAAAGTTATACGCGGAGATGTTCAATTTATCTCTACGTAACCGCGTGTTAAATGCTGCAAACCCTTCTAAATAGTGAACAACACCCATCAAACCGTGCTCATTTAACCCGTCAAATAATCCAAGTTGATCTTCTGTTTCTATGCCCATTCCAACAACACTATAGCGACTCATTACCGTACGATTTTCTTGTTGGTTCAGCCATTTATATTTCCTAGGTAGCACGTAAACACTATAATCAACAGGTAAATCATAAAAATCAAGATTTCTCGATAAAAAAATGATGCCCTTCTTTTGTATTGACTGTTGCCGACGTACACATGACTTGCATCACCACCTTGAGGAATTTGATACCTCCACTTTTTAACATATGTGAAAATAGCTACGGTATGAACTAAATATAAGTGTGGTGAAACAAGTATTCGTAGATTAAATTTTTTATTTAATGAGCAATCATCTCATGGACAATTTCCTCTTCATTCATCGTTGATGGATAATACGTTGGCCAATTCGTTACTTCATTTAATAGTTCCTCACGGTCATCCCCCAATAGAGATGAAAATGGTGCGAGTCTGTCGGAGAAATCTCATGATCGCTGAACTGAATGAATTGTGGCATCTCTTCGTCTCCATCGTATTTCTCGAAAACAAATCGTACTCCTCGATTACCCGCCTCGTACGTTAAGATCTCAAAACCATCGTATTCGTACTCAGCTGTGTACTCTCCATCTTCTTCAAAAAAAGGTAAAGCGATCTTCATCAATAACGATGCGATCGACATTCGTTTCATAACCGACTTCATAGTACGCTTTATACTCTTCAGCAGTCATGTCACTTTCTGCTTCATTCGCTTTATGTTCAAAAACTTCATCTAACGCACCCTCTTGCAAATACGGATAGACAGATTGCCAATCGCCACTCCAATCTGATAATGAACGATCCTCTACATCGTCGTCATAAAAGAAACCATCATAAATTCTTTGACTTTCTTCATTGTGAGCATGACTATGATCGTGTCCGTGGTCATGATCATCAATAACAACTTCAAGTACAGGGGATTGTACATGCGCTTCATGATCATCATCAAAAAGCACCGCTTTAATTTCTTGACCGTTCACCGTAGCCTCGCCCGTATACTGGTCCGTACTATGGTCAGGTACCGTTTCCCACTCAGCATGATCATCATCTCTTGTATACCAATGCCAATGATCGTAATTAGTATCATCGTCATAATGTGCAATAAGTTCTACATTGTCTCCAGTGTGATAATGATCCGCCAATCCTTCAATGTCTACGTCCTCTGGTACATGTTGACCTGGATCTTGATGTTCATCGTGATCATGATCATCGCCATCATGACTTGCTTCTAGTTGTTCACTTCCATCCGATGACGTTGACTCATCACCATTTTCTGAGGCATCACATGCGACAAATAGTGCTGAAGCAGCTAACAGTGCTACGCTTCTCTGTATGTTTTTTTTCATGTTACGTTCTCCTTCGTTCCTCTTGTATTCTTTTGATTCATATGGCTTTTGCAAACAGCAATAAGTATCGGATATTAAATTATTACCAACTTGCTTTTTTTAACTCCTGGTAGTTGACCTTTATGAGCTAATTCTCGAAAGGCAATGCGAGACATCTTATACTTTCTCATGTATCCCCTAGGCGACCGGTGATTTCACATCGATTCTTTAACCTAGTAAGAGAAGAATCCCTCGGAAAATTTCTCAATGCTTCATAATCTCCTTTTTCTTTGAGTTCTCTTCGACGTTTTGCATAGGCTGCAATTAGTTTTTGACGCTGACGTTCTTTTGCGACTTTAGATTTTTTTTGCCAAACTGTTCAGCACCTCTTTCTTAAATCGTAATGATTACGATTTATACATTAAATAACTTTCCCTCTCGTGTCAATTACTTTTTTTTAATCAGCGAATTAAGCGATCGCTAGAAATCCTTATCCATCAATCCTTCGCTTACATTTAAAAAAAAGTACTTTGAATGATGTAAAAAGAAGAATTAAAAATACAAAAGGCCTCATTTCAAATTTGAAATGAGGCAAGAGCTTCTAACTCTTTTAGTTGGGAATTTAACATTTTGCAAATGATCACCGTATTTGTTGTTTAAGGGCATTAAAGCAAACCAAAGTTACAGAGTATGACCCCCTTCAGTGTTAAATTCCCCCCTTTCATGACAAAACAGCTGAATCCTGTTGTACTTTCCACGATACTTAAAAACAAGTCATTCGCTGAAAGTTTACTATTTAAAGGAAGTGATGTAAGGATGTCTGGACCTGAAGATCCTAAATCAACTGTAAAGCAGCCGCCCCCTCCTCAGCACTCGTTACAAGGAAGTACAAATGGACGTTTGTTAGCCCCTGATCTAGCCCGGGGATTCATGCTGCTTATTATTGCGATCGCACATGCAACGTTGTGGGTGGTCGCAACTGAAACAACACAAATCGGTCGTCCTCTTGGTGGAACAATTGTAGATGATGTAACCAATTTTTTCAGTACTTTGTTCGTCGCCAACCGTGGTTTGCCTTTATTTGCACTTTTGTTTGGTTATGGACTCGCAATGATGGTGAGACGACAAACTGAAAACGGAATGTTAGAAAAAAAATCAAAACAGTTAATAACACGAAGAGCATTATTTCTTATACTCTTTGGTATCATACATGCTGTATTTATTGGCGGGATTGATATTCTCTTCGTCTACGGGATTTCAACCTTCCTTATTGGGTGGATCTTGTTTAAGAAAGATAAAGTTCTTACCTATGCATTGGTCTGTATGAGTTTGTTTTTTTGTGATCGTTTTGCCTATTATATGGGTGATATTCTCTGTGATTACAGATATCACTAATGTAGAAACACCAAGTCGTGGAAGCTTAACGCCAGGGACTTATGTTGAAGCACTATTCTATAACGTTATTGATTTACCAATCGGTATGCTCGGACAGCTTGTGATGTACCCCATGCTACTAACTCTTTTGATTGGCGTCTGGGCAGGGCGTAGAAACTTACTGGATGCGAAACTGCATCGCAATTGGTTGAAGGGTATGGCTATAATCGGAACAACCGTGTCGATTGTTGGTGCCTTGCCTTTAGCATTGATTAGTGTTGGTATGTGGATCACAACCCCTCAAATGGAAGGATTCATGACCTTCTTGCAAATCATAACAGGAATCGCAGGCGGATTAGGTTATATGGGAATATTTGGGCTGATCGGATCGTCTGTAAAGCAAGCAGGTCTAATCACACGATCCCTCCAAGCGTTAGGACGCCGCTCATTGACCTTTTATGTTTTCAATGAAACATTGTTAGTCATCTTATTATCTCCAGTTGTTCTTGGCCTAGGAGCATCAATACACAGTACTGGTGCTTTACTAATCGCACTGTTCGTCTGGCTATTAAGTTTAGTCATCGCGGCGATAATGGCAGTAAAAAGAATACCTGGTCCATTAGATTCTCTTATGCGCAAGCTTGTATATAAATAGTGTGCAAAAGCGTGATTCTTCAATTTTACGAAGAGCCACGCTTTTTCAGAATCAATGCTATCTTACCTAAGTCAGCAACTTCAATACCAAGTGGAAATGAAGACACAAAAAAAATACCACCCGCTCAATTGCGTTGGTATTGCTTCGTTTATATGAATGGTGCGGTTGAGTGGACTTGAACCACCACGGGATTTAACTCCCACTAGGCCCTCAATGTTGTGATAACATATCATCTAGTGCAAATCCTTGGATTCAAACATCTCAACTGCATATATTACATATAATTATTGCATCTTGCATTCATTTTGGTCATTTTGTGGACATGATTATTGACGAACAAATTTTAAAATGAACGAACATTAATAATTATATACATATTAATGTTCGTTTCTTAATGAGGAACTTGATTTTACTTATGTCAAAATCTATAATGTTTCACACCTTAGCAAAGCGTTTTAAATGAGTCAAAATGAACAGATTGAGCAGATTCTTCGCTCTCTTCATTAACGACGGAACGGAATGTGATTGGGCTAAAGTTTGCATGGCTTTTAAGCTTTAACGGTAATATCCTTTCACTAAATTTGGGATCAACTGTGAGGAAGCATTGATGCCAAACTTTTCACATTAAGCAGCACCTAGTTAGATTGTCCATTCCATTTAGTTTGAAAAGGTTCCATATCTCCACTTAAAAATTCCGATTTCTGAGCTTTTATAAAACGGTCATTTTTGACTTGATATCTTTTGGTACTGCTCATTAAGAATATTGCCTTTTTAGCTCTAGTTACCCCTACATAATGAAGGTTTAAAGTATCCTTATAACTTTCCATATCATTATTAATTATCCATTCGTATTCAGGTAAAATATACTGATATAAATCTAAATGGATAACAACCTCAAATTCTAATCCTTTGGCTTTATATAAATTCATAAGTTGAATTTCATTATCTTTAGCTGGTATGAAAGAATTTAATCTATCCTTATCTTCTAATAAATATATTAAGTTTTCTACAGTAAGGTCGTTTTTCATATTAGGATAAACGTAAGATAAAATTTCTTTAAATAAATTAATTATAGAATCAATATCTTTTAATATACCATTTGTATAGTCCTTCAATTCTATTGTGAATTGTTTAATTAAATTCGTAATAACCTTAATTATCCTTTGATGACTAGAATATTCCCTATCATAATATTCATTTACAAAATTATAAACTGTTTGTTCAGCATCGAAAGTTAAAAATAATAATTTTGATAAAAACCGACTACAAAGTGATTGGTGATCGTCCAAAATCGTTTTTTTTGAATATTTTATGTGGCAAATTTACTTTTTCTAAAAATAGCTCTAAAGTTAAATCTTTCTTAGACAGAATACCTATCTCTGAATTTTTATTTACTCCAAAATTACTTATCATTTGTTTTATATTTCTTTCAAACCAAAGGCCAATATCGGTTTCATTTCCATCAATACCAATTTTGTAAATTCTGCTATCCTTTATTGGTTCTACATCATAACCTAATAACTTTCTACCATATAAATCAATAGATGCATGACACCGATAATTTATATTCATTGTATACTGTTTGAATTTCTTGATAGATAAAAGGTCTATTAAATATTTAGAACTCTTATTTGCAAATCTAAAAATTGATTGTTGCACATCTCCAATAGCCCAACATATAATATTTATTTCTGAGATACGCAAAAATAGGTAATACTGATGTTTACTTGAATCTTGAAATTCATCTATAAATAAATATTTAAATCGAGATTTAAAATAATTTCTACAGGCTTTTGAACTTAAAAAAAATAATATTTGCTATTCCCCCAACTAATCTTAAATCAAATTTTCCTTCCCTAAATTTTTCTGCCATAAAATGAAAGTAGCCATCATCTATTTCGTAAATTGGCCTGGTATTGTTTTCTTCTAACTCTTCAATAGTAACATCCTTGGAATTCTCTAGAACTTTGTCAACGTCTGCAACAATTTTCTCGATATAATCATGATAAAATTCATCTTCAAACTTCTCTACTGTGATTTGATTATTCGGAACTCCAAAAAAAACGTTTGCCAAAAGGGATAATAATATTGCTTATATAAAATGAATCTATTGTACCAAAAGACGAGTTTTTTTAAATTTGAACAAAGATCTAAGGTTTTCTCCTTAAGTTCATTACTTGCTTTATTTGTATAAGAAATAGCTGAGACACCTTCAAACCAGCGTAAATCTTCTATAACTGAATGGATTTTATGAGCGATTGTTGTTGTTTTCCCGCTTCCAGGACCGGCTATAACAACACAGTTATCATTACAATTAAGAATATCCTTTTGCTGTTTAGAAGGATTAAACATGTCGTAGTTCCTCAATTATTTTTTTACATTGATGCAAAGGTTCCGCTAATTCATCGGTAATATTCGATAAACTATCTAAATGATTTTGAACAAAATGAAACATAAATGTTGACTTATTCTTTTGCATAGACTGAAGCACATCCTCATTATCATATTCATCATCTAATTGATTAAAATATTTTCTAATCTCCTGATTAATTTCTTCCGAAGATGATAACAGGTCCTCTTCTAGGCCTATTTTTGCCAAAAAGATGTTGTTATTCCTTAACTCCTTATAAAATTTTGAGTACATTTCACTTCTATGCGATTCCTTTGGCTCCAAAAGTTCTTTTATCTGACCCTCTGATTCTTGAATAACTTTTTCTAGTTTTTCTATAGATAAGGATGGGTTTAAATCTTTTCTAAGTAGTGAAATATCAATTCCTCTTTGAATACCAGCTAATCTGTATACTTCTTTAGGTGTTTTTTTCTTTCTAGTATTTTTTACATAATCATTATCAGTTCTTACAAACCAAGGAATATCTAAAACCTCAAATAGTTCAATATATCGCTTGAAACCTACACCTTCCACCGAAAGAATATTTATATTTAACTTGTCCAGGTCAATATTTAGCTTCTTAGCTAATGCTTTGTAAAAAAATTACCTCTGAAGAGCCTTCAACTAATAGTACACAATCACTGAAATAAACCTCTGCTGAAATTACGTTTAATCGGAACTCCAAATTAGTAACTTTATTTCCAATTTCTCTTGATACCCCTCCACTTGCAGCGACAGTTGATTTATTTTCTGATGTATACAATCTTATTATAGATAATGGATTAAATTCTGAAGCAATATACGGAGAATGAGACGTCAATAACACCTGGGAATTTAAATGTGCTGCTAAGTATTCTGAGAGTTTTCTTTGTTGATGTGGATGTAAATGGGCTTCTGGTTCTTCTATACATAATATTGATACCTCATCAACTTCCCCATCAAACTTTTGCAATTCATTTAAGGCGGACCATAGTGCAATAAAGGCTTGGTTTTTTCTCCCCTCCCCTCCCAATTGTATTGATTGTTCATTAATATAAGATAACAGCTGAACTTTTTTAAAAAAAATCATTACTCTTAGGAATGTCAACACCAAGTTTGACTTCTTGTAGCATGTGATGTTCTGCCAACTTACTTAATTCTGTGTTTAAACTTTCTCCCCCTGATTTAATATACGATAGACTATCAATTTCACTTTGAACATCTGACATCAAAGCCTTAACTTTTGCCATATAGTTATTATCTTGTAAAATTTGTTCCTCATTTCTCTGGCTTTTAAAACTTTCTAGTAACTTATTCTTTTGACTTCTTAAATAATTATCTATATTCCGACTAGCACCTACATATCTTAAATTTAATACCTTAAGATAGTGCCTTCCTTTTAATTCTTTTAACTCTTCAATAGACGGACCACTTTTTAACCGATATTTCTTCGTTCCACCTTCTACATCACGCTCTGCAAAATAACCTAAATAAAGTTCATTAGTTTCATCATTAATATACTCTCCAAGTATAGCCCATATACAATCTTCAGCTATTTCATTAAATAACAGTATCACCTCAAATGAATTACTTTTTCTTAAAGCACAAAAATCTTCGTCAACAGGCTCCAAATCATTCTCGGAAAAGCTTTTATCTAACAATAACCTGATTGCATCAATTAAATTAGTTTTCCCGACATCATTTGCTCCAATTATTAATGATTTTCCATTAAAATTAATCTCGGTTTGAGAAAAGTTCCGATAATTTCTCAGAAAAATTTTAGACAGTTTCATAACATTCCTCCATTTAGATTTATAAAATTTCACGATAAATCTCGCTATTATATTTTGAAAACTAGTATGTTTACGATAATTATATAAATACTATCTCTTGTGCACCATGTAGTCATAGTATTATTTTACCAGGTGTAATACACTAGATAAAGAAATAATTTATTCAAGAATTTACAATAACAATGATTTTGGAGGAAATAAAATGTCAACATCACTATTACCTGATTTTATTAATGAGAACTATGAAGTACATGAATGGAGACATGCATGTGCTATCTTACAAAGCGATTTCCCAAATGAATTTGAAAACCTTACCTCTTTATTAACAAGTTTTAGATTATTAAAGAGTGACATCTTAACAGCTGGTGGAAGAAAATCACCTATTTCTGCAAATATTGATACTTACCTTTATGAGCGTGGTTGGATAGAAAAGTCTTTTGAAACTTCTATTATCATTGATACGGTTTCATTAGATTCCCCAACTCATAAAATTGATTGTTTTAAGAATGGTATCGCGTTAGAAATTGAATGGAACAATAAAGACCCTTTCTTCGATCGCGACTTAAACAACTTTCGTTTATTACATGAACTGCGTGCAATTAGTGTAGGAATAATAATTACAAGAGCGACTCATCTTCAAGATATTTTTAATAAACTTGGTAAAAAAAACTCATACGGTTCTTCTACAACCCATATGGATAAACTTGTACCAAGAGTTCAAGGTGGTGGTGGGGGTGGATGTCCGATCTTAGCTTTCGGGATAAAAGATAGTTTGTATGTAGAGGATATTTGAATACATAAATCACACGGCATATACAAAATGTGCCGTGTGATTATCAATTTATTAATATAAGAGCTTCTTGTACTTTTCTACTTTTGTCTTCTTTACGACCCATGGTACTATGCATATAATCCTGAATGCGCACCTCAATTTTGTAGTCTTTATCAAAATTATTCTTTGCCAATTTTATTAATTCATCCAGTTCAATCATACCTGTGTTACTATAACTTAATACCAAATTGGCATTTTTCTTATTAACTCTTTTGAATAACTCTATAAATGCAGATTCAACTTTTGTTCTAATACAAAAAGGTGACTGATGACGATCACTTCTATAACGCCCTTTATATTTAACATCTGGATAATCATATCGTACCAGTGTTTCAATTGCATGATAAAACCTAGAATAATGAACAAAACAATACGGTGGATCAGCATAAACGGTTGAATTTTCCTTCATAATGTCTAAGCAATCTATATAATCCAATGATGTTACTTGTGTATCCTGACAGTGCTGAGTTAATGTGTTACGAAATTCATCAAACTTCTTTAAAAAAATAAGATAGAATATCCTTGTTTCTATAAATCATTATATCTTTCATTGAACTTTCATTACTTGCATCTCTAAATTGAGCATAATGACCAGTACTTTGTGAGTTGTAGGACATGGCAAACATCAAACTCGAGAGGATAGGATAGTAAATATTATAGTTCTTATAATCATCTGCTATTTCTCTGATAGCATCAATCCAAACGCATTGTTCATAACTCCAATAAGTGCCAGAATAATACTTTTTAAATAAATGATATTCATCAAAACTAAAATCATAGTTTATAAGCTCTTGTTGCTCTTTCTCAACTTTATTAAATTGTTCTAATGCCATCTCTTTTTCATATATATAGTTCAATTCTGGAAAGGCATTATGTATTTTATTCACTTTACCATAAGCCTTCTCTACTATTTCATTACGAATAGTTTCATATGAACTCCAATCATAACTCCTTAAATAGGTATTGGATAATACACTAGAATACCTTTGTATATCATTTGATAAAATAGGAACTTGCCCTCTCAAAGCACCAGATAGAACTGCAGATCCTGAGAACAAATCTACTATTTGGCCACCCGTATAGACATCATTAATACCCTCTACCACGTAATCAACTATTGATCTTTTTGAACCCATGTATTTAATTATATGTGGTATCTCTGCCATTGGATGTAATATAGCTGATTTATTATGAACATGTAATTCCTCTGTTTGATTATAAATTTTGACCTCAGTAATTTTAATCACCACTTTCCCTTTAAATTGTACCACTGCACAAAAATTATTTCATTGAATTAATTTGTTATTCCTGGATTACCGTATACCAAGCAAATTTTTCGCACAAAAAAAGCGCCATAATAGACGCTTTTCTATAACATCATAATTCATTTCCCATTCGCTCTTGATATTCAGGTTCCATAGACATCACAGCATTCTCGCCGTACCCATCCATTCTATCAATATTATCTTCAACGATTTCATAATAAGTTTTGTACATTAAACTTCCATCCTCTTCACTAAAAAAACCAATTCGTACATAACGTCCGTTTTCCCAAACAGTTAAATCAGCATTTTCTCTTGGGTCACCTTCAAAATTTGCTCCAGAATAACTATCGTAGTGATATTCAGCTACTGCATCAAGAAGCTCATCATATTCACTTCCGCTTACATTTTCACCACAACCAACTACAATTAATAAAAAGGGCACTACAAAAATTAACCTCAGAAACCCTTTCATCCTCTCATCCCCTTCCTCTATTTAAATAAACTTTCCTCACAGTGTTCATATGGCAATTTTCCGTATTTTCTTAATCGTAACATGCCATTAATATTGATGGAACGTGAAGTTATCAACTTTCCACACCCCCTCATTTTGCACCATGTCCAATTGCATAATTGATATGGCGGAGCTACTTATCCCATTCACCTCGATCTCATTTTCAAACATGGCAACCACTTCTTGTCGATCATCTATAGATTGACCATAATAAATATGCAGATTTGAAACATCTGATTGCACGGATTCAAGGTCATCATCATATTCTTCCTCAATACCCTCTGATTCTTCAAACTGCAATTGATCTAATGTTTGGCTGGTTGCATAAGGTTCAACTTCTTCTCGATTCGGCTTCTTTTGATACGTAAAATAGTGATTAATAAATTGTTTAGCATTTTCTCCAGATTCAATATGCAAGGTCTCATTTGAATCCACTACATCTGTTAGTTTCTCTTCAAACGACTGAGATTCATTTTTCAAATGTGAGTTTTGTATTAATAAAAAGATAATCATAGCAACGGCTACACCTAACACGACAAACATTTTCTTCATAAAATCCTCTCCTATAAACCTAACGTTTCCCTTGGGTCAGTTTTAGCTTCTGGTGGCTGCCCCAAATCAGTAATGTGTTCCAAATGAAGATGATTACCTGTACTCGAACCTGTTGTTCCACATTTACCTAATGAATCACCTTGAGATATTAAATCACCTTGCGAAACGCCAATGATGATAAATGAGCATAACGACTATATTCATCGTTTCCATGTTGCACCGTTACATAGTTTCCATAGCCAACATTGCTATGAATCGCTTCGACCACTTTACCATCTGCAACACTCAAAATATCATCTGCAGGCGTGCACCCAAAATCCAGCCCTCCATGAAATCGGTTCACTTCTCCTGTAACAGGGTGTGTCCTTGGCCCAAACTCACTGGTTATTCGAATATTTTCAAGGGGTAACGACCATTCCCCATTCCCCCTTGTATACTCTGTTTCTTCATTTTTATCCAGGTAGCGCATGACATTATCAACGTAATTTTCATCTCCATAATTTTTCCATCCCAATCGGGACGCCATCATTTCACCAAATTCATAAGCCAATTCCTGACTATAATTCCCACCATTATTTTCATGAGCGTAATCAATAAAGCCGTGACCCATGTTATAGCTTGTAGTGCTAATTCTGTATCTCCACCTGCTAGTTCTAAAACGTCCGCAAAGTAAGAAACCCCTTGCTTAATCGATTCCTCGGGATTAGTAATGGTATTGCGTGGCAAACCTAAAGACTCCGAGGACTGCATAACATCTGCTAACCGTCCACCACTTTCCTGCATTGTCATCCCCATTAATATTTCTACATGGTCTTCAATACCATTTTCCTTTGCATACCTTTCAAAATATGGCGAAAACGTTCAACCTCTTCGTTCATAGCATTAAAACGATATTCCCCATCAATATCCGCAAACTCACTGTCTGAATCATTTGCCATTGTATCGTTATCGCTTGTCGCCACCATAATTACGCCCACCATTAACATAGAAAGAATTAATATCGGAATCGCCAGGATCAACATTAAGCAACCAAGCTTTTTCATTGCTTCCTCCCCTCTAAACAAACAAAAAGGAATGCCTAAATCAAAGGCACTCCTTACGCATGACGATTTTTATCTTTATCTATTGTTTGAATTTCTTTTTCTGTCTTCCTTTCTGCGTCGTCTTTTAACTTCTGATGAGAACTTGTTTCTACATTTTTAACCTTTCTTGAGCTCTTATCATTTGACGAGTGGTTTTTCAATTGACTTCTTTCGACCCGAGAACCACGATTGTCATCACCATACTCTTGTTTATCCCCAGACCTGACAGATGGCTCCAAATCTGAACCTTTCCCGTCACTCTGAAGTGTACGTTCAATTCCCCGGTTTCTTTTATCCCCTCCACGTACTGATGACGATGAATCTTCTTTTTCAACCAATCGCAGGTGACTATTCTGGTCACTCGTTTCATTCTCACTCACGTTTTGAGTATGTCTAACTGGATGAGTATTCGTTTCATCCTTGGGAAGTGAGTGCTCTTCTTTTCTTTTACTTACTGGATTAAAATCTCCATCCCCTCTAGAAATATTTTGTTCTTTCACCTTACTTTCTTTTTCATTTTCATGCTGGCTTTTATCCTGCGGCGTCCTCTCAATAGTGTTCTTGTTCGCAGTACTAGCACTTTTTGGAGTTTCATGATTGTTCGTTTGTGCTGTCCGCTGTTCCTTCTCATGAGCATTACCACTACTTCCTTCTTGAAGTGCATTTTGTCCTTCTGCCGACGCTGATTCTCGTAGTCCCCCCACTTTATTCATCGCCGCATACAAAGCAGGATTCATCATCCCTATTCCACTCTTAGCCGCATTCATCGCAGGATTCACCATTGAATTTTTGACATTATTCATCATGTTCCCATCCAACGATTGAACTCTTCCTGCCGTCATTAATTTAACAATTGAATCTCTTTTCCAAATCATAAAAATCAAAACACCTATGAGCACCACGAGGTTTAATAAATACATTCCCAATGAATCAGGAGGTAGCATTGCATCCACAATAAATGTGAGTACATAAACAAAAAGGATCAAAATCCCCAGCATTGCCTTTATCACAAAAACACTTAGTAACTTTCCTAATGCCACAAAACCACTTTGCGCAAACTGTGGAATGTAGGAAAGGATGAACGCAAAGGGGATAAAAAAATGCAAGAGCCAGTGCAACTAATTGCAGTAGAAAGTTAAAGAGTGATAATAGAAGAAATGGGATACCTAAAAATAACGAGCCGACAAATGAAATTAATGCTTGGCCAAACTGGCTAAATACATTACCGCCACCCATATTCTCATTATTATAGTCTTCAACTTCATCTCTCACTGCTCTTAATCGATGTTCCTGTCCGTCATTCGTGAGATCAAAAGCAAGCAATCGATCAACCCTATTATAATGATCTCCACCTGGTAATCCTTCCCCTGGATCATGATCATTGACAGCCTCTTCATTCGTTTCTCCGTAATTCACAAGCAAATAGGGTCTTTTTAGAGCTAAGTCAAAATACACATTTCTCATTACCGCAATTGTACCTTCAAGTTTATTATCTTCATCGATCAATTCTGTATCTGCATAGATCCCTTCTCCATCGGCCATACTGACTAATCCATTGCCTGCATCTAACAAATATCCTTGTGCTTCTACAGATAAAGCATTTAATGACTGCATAAAGAAACCTGCATTCAACATCCAGTAGCCACCAAATATCAACACCATGAGAAACAAGACTGAACGCCTCATCGCTTCTTTGATCGTTCCTTGAACCATTGTAAGGTATAGAATGTACCCACACGCAAAGATGAACAACATCTGCCCAAAGTGTTCTCTCAACGTGTCATAGATCGTTGTTGAGATACTGGTCAAGGTATCGGAGAATTCATCTATGGGCTGCAATGAATAGAGCCTATCCATGGCCGTATCAACAACAAGAACAATGTATCCAGAAACCGAAAAGATAACATTGTTCATGCCAACAAACGCCCCTTTGATCATTCCATCTGCATCCTCATTATTTGCCATATATCGTGAAACAGGGTACCGTTTAACTTGTAACTCTACACCTCCTTGTTCTTCAATATTAGGCTCAACCATATGGTCTTCAGGGTCAGAGTCAGTGCTTCCAAAAAAAGGCTAATGCTGTACCAGCTGTTGAGAATAAAAGGAATGCAACTGCTAAAATACAGACAGTTCTTTTCTTCCATCCCACATTTTCACCCCTCTCTAATCCATTCGGGTTAATAAATAAAAGTCATACCTTACTTTCTGGAGTTCATTCTCTGTCAAGGTCCGATATTCTTGGTAGCGATCATAGAGCTTAAAACAAATTGCTCGTTGAAACTTTTCTTGTCTAAACCGTATACGATTAACAGGGATCGGGAAGCCAAGTAAACCCTCTAATACTCTTGCTGATGATTCATGACCCACAAAACTTTCATAGTTCGCTTCATTTTCAAACATCAACTTTCTCGCTTCTAATACCGTGATACGCTCCGCTTTGTAGAAGCCTGGGTTTGTAATGACTAGTGAATTTAATATGGCAATCGTCATCAAATACTCCTTTCTTACACCGAAAAGAGCCATCTATAAAAGACGGCTCTTTACAAATATTTTTCTTCTGCATAGGCAACTTCTGTTCTTTCTATCGTTTCTAATGCTCCGTACCATTCATCAAAAAGGCATTCAATACTGATTTTTGCTGTTCTTCCATAGTAGTCCTTAAACAAACATTGACCTTGGAACATCCCTTCTAACATCTCTTCGTTTTCCGCACTTGGCTCCATATTCACCCATTTTAGAACGTCTTTTCTTTCTGTCGGTTCATCGAAAGCAAATGCAACACCAAAGTTACCGGACTCTTCCTCTCTAATCGCATCCTTCGTACTTTGAGAAATAAAGAACAATGCATTATTGTAACTCCGCCCTACTCGTCGCATTTGTTTTTCCACTTTTCGCCCCTGTTGACTGGACGTGATAACCCAAGCTTCGTCAATAAATTCCGCCGTTCGCTCTTCTTTATCGCTGCTGCCAAAGAGTTCACAAAACTTCCCTAAGGCAAACATGACCGCACTCGATTTCAATTGAGAGTTTGTATAGCTTTCAATCGGATCTGTCGCTTCTGGCAAATCCAAATTTTCAATTTCAATGATATTAATTCGCTTATCCAATGATAAGGATTCATTTGAACCATCATGAATACACAGCTTTAAAATGCTGTCTGCGACAACTTCATACAAAAAATCACCCGCCTTTTGGACGGATGGTTCATCATCTTCCTGCATTAATTGGATAATGTTCATTGAGCCGATCTGTTTCCCCTTTTCTCGTTGTTCCAGAACGGTTGTTATCGCTCGTAGAAACGCCGTATGAACATCATCCTTCCCACGAAAATCATAGACTTGTGAGAAGACCACTTGAACCATTTCTTTGGCTTGCATTGGCGGTAAAAACACAATTGGATCAAGTGAACCCCAATTCTTCTTATCCTCTGAATCCAACGTGATAAAATGGAATTTCTCTAAATGCTGTATATACAGAGGAAAATCCTTTTTCACCAACGGATCACGCATAACTTTATTGATCCATTTTCTGAGTTCTTTTTTTTCGGGTCAATATACAAACACTTTACATCTAACATGCTGATGTAGATGAACAATAGCTTGGCTAAATACGATTTTCCATTTCCAGTATCCCCCGTAATTAATACATGCGGTGATCTTGTTTTTGAACCCTTCACCTGTTGATTCGCCAAAAAGGGATGAAATAAAACAGGGTCACGACTTGAAGCAATCGCTGATTCTAAATCTTGGTGTTTATTGAAGCGATCAATCCACCCGATGAAGAAACCGACCTTAGAACCTACATCTGCATTCACGCCAAACAACCCTTCGGCCAATCCATCTTGTGTCGTCTTCTGCAGCCAATTGCGATTGGTTACATCTAACTTTTCGCCAGGTAGAAACTTATAAAAAAAGTTGCAATTGATCAGCTAAAGGTATTCTGCACGTAATCCCTGCCTGTTTCATGTGTCGGGTGACGACCTTCGCTCGGTGCATGCACTGGTTTTTATCTTCTCCAGTCACAATGATGACGGAAAGCCAGTTCATCATACTGACATCATCTTTCTTGATTTCATCTTGCAAATGTCGCACTAAATGTTGACTGGCACTGACCGATGAATCGGTGCGATCTCCCGTTTTATTTTGCTCATTTGATGATTCTTTTAATTGCTGATGTTTCAAGTTTAAATCCATTTTCGTTTTTGATTTTCCCTCAGCCTGCACCTTCATTTCGACCTCTACTGGAAAAGGCAACGATTGCGCTTCATAAAATAATTCACTTTCTGCCATGTTGTGCTGAAATTCATCAATCACGACAAAGGATAGATAGCCTTGGTCTTGATCACTGTTCACTTTTAAAACAGAAGGCGAAGTTGGATCAATTAATGTGTTTGTAATGGCATTGACGGACGCATTCTCAATTTCCTCACCGACTTGATGATCTAATCCTCGAAGGAAATTATATCGATTCACATAGATCAATTCTTCTTCTCTTAACCTCATTCCGTTTACGCTTGCAACCACACTTGCCGCCTGATCCTCTGCCTCTTGATATTGCTGAAAAAAAAGAGGCGGAAACATCTTGTTCCCACCCCAATAGGTTGATGATTGTATCGGTTGCGGTTGAAAACATGGAAAATACATTCTCTTTTAGTTCTGCATCGACTTTCACACTTTCTGTTTTCAACCTCATACCTAAAATGAAATCATTTTTCGTTACTTTACCTAGACGGCCGTTTAGAATTTGTACCGTCTCTTCTAAATAATAATCCGCCATTTGTTCACTATCTGTGGCAACATCGTATCCTAAATCTTCAAACCGTTCCTCTAACCGGTATTCTTGTGGATACATCATCAAATGAAAATCTTTGTATTGGGTCAGTTCTTCAAAAAAAACGTTTCCAATTTCGTTTATAGCCTTCCACAACTTTTTTTATTTTGCATGGGAATGGACTGACTCTTGATGCGGTAATACGCCCACACGTCGCCCGTTCTCGTTAATAGTAAATTCCCCTTCATCGTCTTCATTGGCGTTTTTAAGGTGCTCATTCGATTGATCCACCACCTTTACACATTTTCTAAATTTGATTGTCGAGTCCTTCATCCATTCGACTTCTCGATCATTGCAGTAGCGCTTTTTAGGGAGTTTAATGGTCACATAATATTTTGCCACATCGATAAAATACAAGTAGATGTTTTTGCCTTCAATTTTTATTTTCGTCACGAAATAGGTGAGTAATAACGGAATTCCTACCAAAAACACAAACCAAGTATGATCAAACGCATGGGGAAAGCCCCTGCGAATGACATATCCGATCATAAAGGTCATTCCCAAGAAAATAAAAAAGTTAATCACCGGGATTAACTCAACGGGAAACGGCAAACTATAATTTTCCGTTAATTGCTGAATCTTTTTAGGTTCACGAAGGGCTTTCCGGTAATTAAAGACGGTTCTCACTTGCTCCCCTCCTTAAAACGTGTCAATGATGGCTTCAACCCATGAGCTTACTTGATCCCAGTTCTGAACAACGTAAGCCACTACGCCACCAATCACGCAGGTTGCAATAATCCCACCAATTTTGAAACGTGCTAAATGCTTTGTGATGAGGAATAAAACAATCAAGGTAATGACTTGAACGACAACAGTAAGCCCCCAACTTTCGACACCGTCAAGTGTTGGCAAATTTGCGCTGCCTATGATGACCGTGTTCAACCAATTCATAAATACTCATCCCCTTTACTCATAATTCAGTTCTTCTACAAAATAATTGCCTTCATTATTTTCGATTTTCATTTCCATTGCATTGACATGCGGAATCTTTGTCAGTTCCTCACGAAAACGAACATCAACTTCAACGTTAAATCCTGACTCCATTTCCGAAATCTCTACATTCAGCAATTCATCAAATACAAATGCCCCGTTCAAACCCTCGGTTCCCTCATCATATACGTCAGTTCTTCTTTTTCTTCTGAAGCATACCGTTCAAAAAAAGTTCACCAGAAAGGCTTGAATGGCTTCTTGTTCCGCACCTGTATACTCTTCTACATGTTCTTCAGGTTCATTTGGTTCTATGGAACCTTTCAACGAATACTCACCCGTAAAATAAGGTGTGGCAGCCACCGCAAAAACTTCACCATCCGTGACGAGTGGAATATTCAACAATAATCGTTGGCTTGATTCCTCCGTTGTCGCTTCTTCCTCATCTTCTTTATCTTCATCAGTATCAGTCTCATCTGCATCTATGCGATTCGTGAACTGTACACGATATTGAAAAAGCGTATATTCTTCTTCCTCTTTCACATCGAAAAGAGAATAGTCATCTAACATTCGTTCCCCTTCAATACCGGGCATTTGATAAAGCTCATGGTTATCCCTCATAAATTCCTCGGACTGAATCATGAAACTTTTCAATTCAGTTTTTCTTTCTTCCAGTGCTTCACTTGAATTTTCCACATTCACGTAGTGTGAAATAAACCTTGATAAAAATTGTTCAGCACTCGGAATGGATAGTTCTTCTTGTTGATCGGTTTCATCTTCGAAATAAACATGAGCATTCGTTTCATTCAAAACAGAACGGGTATTCACACTCAGTAAGATGGTTAAAACTGAAATCAATAAAATACTCGCTAAAAGCGTCCAGACAGCCGTAGCTACTCGCTTTGAGTGATCTTTTTTGATAAAACCCTTTTCTCTTCTCGGAACTTTAATTCGCTTTGTTCGTTCACGTATACGATTCTTCAAACTCTGTTTTCCTTTATCATTCGCCACTCGCTTCACTCCTTTCCATAAAATCTAAAAAGGATGTTACTCGTCGTAACACCCTAGACGCAGATTCGTTTTCTACATAGATTTTTTCTCTCGCTTTTGCCCCATCGGGTAAATAAGTCACTTTGTAAAATGAATATCGATACGTGGGATAACCCGTTATTCTAGCTCCTTCAACAACGAGCGAAGTGCTTCCTGATAAATCTTTGATGAATACTTGATAAGATATGCCTACATTAAAACCTAACCGTTTAAAACGCTGATCTAGGGTAAGCATAAAAAAACACTAGCCCTTATCCGTTTGGTCTAGTGAAAGAAATTCAACATATTTAATTTCAGTATTGGAGGGTTCTCCGTCCTCTGGCGGTTCTTCATTTTCAAGCATCGTGAACCTTGCCGTAATGGTTTTATAGACGTTTCCAACAAGAACACGAGCATCGATGGCAAATTGTTCATACACATTGGAAGCTAAATTCCTGACTTCTTCTTTCACGCGTTCAATGATCATTTCTGCAATATCCAAAATTCCATAACGATCCAACTCATTTTCAAGATACGGGCGATTGAGAACTTCTACATGGTTCATGAAAACACTCTCCTTTTTTTATTCTTTTGCAGTTGTTCCTCCACAACCTCCACTTTCACCTGTAGTCCACCAAACACCTCGTCAGAATGAAGATGGATACACCTTAATGCCTCTTTTGTACTCACGAATAGATTTTCACTATGACGGGTCCAATCACCTTCTACATGACTTTCAATCATCAAACGATCCAAAGCACATTCCAGGCCATCATAAATATCTATACAAACCTTACTCGACGTTTTCAAACCATCACCTTCCATCATGATAAAACATATACTTAATCCATTGAATGGAATAGTCTGAATCTTCGTCTCTATCCTCGTTCGACCAAACCACAAAACAAAAGTGATGAACCCGGTTTCCATCACATCCTGGAATTTCTACAAAGAACTGTTCCCCTTCTTCCGTATATGCCCCTACCTCGGTCTATTTCTTTCACCTGGTCGATATAGTTCATCAGCCCGCGTCGATCCAAGTCTTTATACATGGCATTGCCCCAAATCCTAACCTCTTTCACAATAACCACCCCCTCACTTCCAACCATCTTCATAATGATAGAAATCATATGAAATGAACTTTAGCTGCCCCTCATGATCTTCAGAGAAATCTTCCATTATAGAAACCGTAAAATAAAAGCCATGATTCGCATCATGACTTTCATAAGGCTCTTTAACAACAACAGGAAAACCCTCACCATCTTCACAACCTGAACCCATCTCTAACGCTTGCTCATAAACAGAATCGACATGACTAGTCAAGCCCCTTCTTCGTAAGTCTTCCTCCAACTGATTTTTGTTAAGAATGATCCCCGCCATTCCAAATCACCTTCCTCATTTGAATTATAAAACTTTGGACGCTGTCCAAACCTGCAAGCTAAGCTAGCTTGACCGCAATTTTTTTTAACCCCCAACCCCCGATTTCAATCGGGGGCTCCCTCGCCGGTAGCAAGAAGAAAAAAAAGTATTTTTCTTCAATGCCAAGAGGGTGAAATTCCGAGAATCTGTCAACGCATAAATTCCCTTCGGTCAGACATTTATAGTTGACAGATACCGTACTCACAGCTTATAAATTTCGTTTTAAGGTATCCAATGGCTAACAAACCATATCCCCCACATCTGCAAGAAGAACATCGAGCATCTTTTCTTGTTTTGACGACATCTCTGCATTGACAACCATATCAGACAAATCTTGTGTTCCAAGGGTATGATCAGCTTCTAAAACCATTTTCATCGTTGGCGCACATGAATTTTGTAACCATTTTCTGGACTTTTCATAAAAGTCATCTTCTGGCTTCATGAATAAACTCAAACGACCGACATCACCAATAAAGGTTAACCAAAACTCACTCGTTTTCCATTGCTCCCTAGAAACTTTATCATTCATATCTACAAAGCGAAGATAATTATTGATGATCTGCATGGCAATGCTCAACAAGTCTTTTGTTTCAATTAAGGATTGAACAGCCATTTGCGCTCGATCGTTTTTAAGCCTTAGTTCATATCGATTCCAGTCGCCAAATTCTTCTAATGGTACATTCAGCTTTTCCGATTGTTCATAGTTTTTTTCGTAAAAGCAAAGATACGCTTCTGATTTCTTGGAACCAAAGTAAAGGGTTGTTCCACCGTTCGTACCATCAGCAATATCCAATGATCCGTTAAAATCTGATTTTCTGAAC
Organism: Geomicrobium sp. JCM 19055; assembly: GCF_000698185.1. Classification (NCBI taxonomy): domain Bacteria; kingdom Bacillati; phylum Bacillota; class Bacilli; order Caryophanales; genus Geomicrobium; species Geomicrobium sp. JCM 19055. The sequence continues at coordinate 86,784 of NZ_BAXL01000011.1, read as the reverse complement.
CGTGAAATGGCTTCGCCTTTCTTCACTTTTTCAAGCAACATGGGAACAGCAAAATACGTTTTCCGGTCATCAATCGCTAAGTCAAAGCGACTAAATTTACCACCGTGATTCATACAGTCTTGAAAGAAGTCGAACCATGTTTTCTTACGCCATTTCAAAAACGTTTCAAACTGCCTGCACCCTTTCCCTGACATTTCAACGAGTATGCCTCGATTATCGCCAGGTTTCGAGTAATAAACTTTTATAAAATCAAGTTGGAACGTGCCAATGTAGCCGTAGAAGCCTGATTCCAACTCCTGCATATAATCTTTTTGCAAATGAACAACGTTTCCAAGATTAAATTAACATCATGGGTTTTGAATGATACTCGTAAATAGTCAACCATGGCTGTTAAAGGGTTTTCAGTATCTTTTTCGATTACTACCCCCTGTTAGCTAGGGGGGTTCTTGTTGGGTCGTCATTCGCTTCGCTCACTCCTCCCACTCTCCCGTTTCGGTCGCTACGCTGCCGCTGGCGACTGCCGTCGCCTGCGCTCCCTGCACTCCCGACACCGTGCGCTCGATTTCCTGCAAGAAGTCATATCCTTTGGGTACAAGAGGCGTGTAAAACTCCGAGATCACAGAATGTCCTGTGTCTGCATAGCCCCGACCTTTAATATTCTTAAAGATAAATGACTTATCAGTATCGCCAAACATCATGCCATAACCCGATTCAGACATTTTCCCTAATGCTACTCGAAAATTAAATTGATCTCGTATACCATCAGCAGATACTTCGCATCTGGACGTTGGGCAGCTAAGATGAGAAAGTAACCCATTTGCCGACCTAGCATCACCAGTTGTTTCATGTACTCCAAGGCTTTCATTTGGTCTTCTCGCTTCAACATTTCCATAAAAGCCACGTACTCATCAAAGACAAGAAAAACAGGTGGTAACCCTACATCCGCATAGTTCCCACCTGTTCGATAATTGGGCATTTTCTTCATGTCCTCTGATCGTTGTAACATCGCTTCCACTGATTTACGCAGGGTCATCATGATACCTGTACTTTTCGAAAAGACAGTACCTTCTGGCATCACCGTTTCTAAATCAGCAAGGTCAGAATTTTTCGGATCTAAGATTCGCACGTCAGCACCCGACTTTAGCAATGCATCAATCATTGTTAGGATAAAATACGTTTTACCTCCACCCGTACCACCCGCAATGAGCATGTGAGGTAATGAATCAAACTTCCATTCGACATGTTTCATTAACTTCATTGATCCCTTTTCAACTTTTACATCATCAATGGGAATACGGTTCTTTTGCACGTCATAGAGAAACTTAAAGCAAACAAAGTTTTCTTCGATTTCCCGTTCAACTAAATCACAATACAACCCATTCTCTAATTCTTCCCCAAGTTCCAAAAAACGTTTTTGAAATCGGCTCATATCCATGGCAATTCTGACAAAAATATAACCCTTTTTCACTTGATAATACGCACGTGGAAAATAAGTGACTTTTGTTTTCGTCACCTTTTTATCATTCGGATTCCAAACCGATTCAGTGGTTACATTCTCCTTTTCAATAAAGCGATTTGAAATAAACATTCGTGCGATCTTTTGTTTGTGCCAAATACGCTTGAAATTTTCATAAAAACAAAAATAAGCCGTCGCTACAGCAACAAGCCCAGTTACTAACGCTATACCAAACCCTTTTCCTAATAACGGCCAATTCCATTCACTAATGCTACGTAACGTTTCCCACTGAAACCATTCATTTAAATTAACCATGCCTTCTCTGTAATAAAAGGCAAGTGTAGCTAAAAACACAGGGAAGAATATGGCTAACCCTGCTTGCAAGATCGCATATTGCATACTTGGCTTTATGCGATGTCCTCGATACTTCCATAGACGGCGCTTTATGAACTCCATCGTTTTGCATCACCTACCGATCAAGGGAACCTATAATCAACTTGCCCTGATAAAATATCCCAAAAAAACAATCATGGTATCACCGTTCGCATCTCTTATTAACTTTCCATACGGAAAAAGTGGGTAATTCTCAATTTCTATTTCACTTACAAAGAAATTCTCTTCAATCCAGCTAAGCACGTCAGCTGAATGATCCATTTGCTCACCCCAAATATAAAAAGCGTGCCAGTTGTTTCGGTAACTAGCACGCTTCCATTCTTTTACTTTTTATCAGCACCCGTACCCACTGGCTCTTTGTCTTTGACCGCATCCGTTTTCTTCCCGATTGAAGAGCCTTGACCGACTTCTATAATATCTTCGGCCTCTAATGTCCACACGACATTCGCAAAGTTCCCATTTGACTGTGCGCGAGCTTTAATGATTGGATTTTTCAACTCGACAGGTTGTTGAAAATCAATTTCTTTGAGATCGACATAATCAGGTAATGTCACTTCAATTTGTTCTTTTTGTGCAGAAGAACCAAGGTTATAAATACGTGATTCTAATATATTTGTACGCTCTCCTTTGTCACGATCAAAGTACATCTTTTCACGATCAAGCCCCATAAAAATTAAATTTCCAAAAGTAATCGCTGCATCTGGTTTAATTCCACTTTTAAATTTCATTTATTTTACGTCTCCTTTTAGTTAAAGCTATTTATAATTTCTGGTCAATTTTCATTTTTTTAAAGTATAGACCGCTCGGGAATCCAATCCGTCCTGGCGCTTATCAGTCGCTCCCATTCTATTGATCATCGCAACCTAGTAGGTTATGTTTATAACCATTAGCACGCATATTCTTACCTGCTACAGCATTTTCAAAAGTGCTTAGCTGTGTACACTTAATACTCACGCCATGTGACAATTTAAGCAAAGTACGCTATAATAAAAGTTCCTAAGTTTTATATGGCGTGTCTGGCTTAATTGTCAGGTGCGCTTTCTTTCTATATATAATTTTCAAAGACCATTCACCCTTCACGTAATACTCGAACATTTGGCTTCCATGAATCACCACCTTAAAGTAATACATTTAGCGAATTAACTTACTTCTACAGTGCGTTTATAAATGTAACGTTCTTCAAATTTTTCTTTATTCACTTTACCAGGAATAACCATATACCCATCTTGTTTCATTTCGGCATTCAATATCCTGATAATTTCATATGCTTTTGCCTGTTTTACTTTAAGAATCTTCTGGATATCATCAGGTGTTAAAAACTCATACAACATGCATATCACCTCCTAATGTTTATCTCTCTGTGTATATTCTCATTTTAAGTGAACTTAAAGTTAAAGTCAACAGCTACTTTTAACTTTAAGTGTATTAATTTAACTAATAGTGTGATTTTGTATAAAAATAATCTTATTGACCAAAATTGAGATGTTTCTCACTTTAAATGATAAAATAATTATAAAATTTAACGTTACGTAGAATAGGTGATGACTAATGACCTTAAAGATGACTTTGGGGGAAAGACTTCGCTTGGCACGGATGCGCAAAAGCTACACCCAAATAGAGGCCGCTAAAAAAATTGGATATCTCAAATAATGTCCTCTCTTCTTATGAGCGAGACGCTAGGGACCCAGATACAAAAATGCTAAGATCCCTTAGTGAATTGTACGATGTTTCTACTGACTTTCTCTTAGGGTTGACCGATTATCCCAGCAAAAACGGTTATGAGAAACAAACAAAATTAGATACAGCATTCGGTGAAGTAATTCAAGAAATAATTAGCGAGAACGATTCAAACATTTATATAGATCAAGGTAACTTAGATGAGGAAACAATAAAACTTGTTAAAAAAGCAATAAAAAACGGAATGAAATTTATTGATGAAATGAAACGTAGTGAAAACTAATACCGTAAAAAGAATACAACAACACAGAATTTTCATATATAATAGCAAAAAAACATATTTTCTAGCACAAAAACTTGTTTCAAGGAGTGGTATTATCTTTACCAATGAAGCGATCAAAGAGGAAGTACAGATGATCATAAACCACTATCAAACAAATAACGTTTACGAACTATGCGATTATCTTCACATTAAAATTTTAAAAAAAACGATCTCGGACAGGCCACAGGGTTTCTTCATTATTACAATGCAATACCATTAATCCACATTAATCCTAAAGCAAATTACAAAGACTACTATATTGCTTATATATTGGGTTATTTCTTCTTTAATTTTAACCCAGACCATTCTGTTCTTTTTGACAGATTAAACGATGAAAAATCCAATGTTTTTGCTTCAGAACTTCTTCTAACTGATGAAATGCTTTTTACTGATTTAAATACGATTAAAAGTCTTACAATAGAAGAAACCTCAAATTTCTTTAACTTGCCAATTCATTCCATTCTGATTAAAATGAATGGTGTTCCAAATAGCAAGGTTATTTTTTTCATACCTTTAAATCGAACATATGTTCTAGGAGGCATAAAATGACAGTTAAAAAAATTAGAAGACGGACGTTATCTTTCCGATGTTAGCGCATCATTTGATCCGATCACAGGAAAACGACGTAGAGTAAGAAAAATTTTTGATACAAAGAAAGAAGCAGAAGAATATGACGCTAAGCAAACACAGACCTACATTGCAAAAAAAGCCATTAGCAATCACAAAATCACCTTTGCAACAATAATTGCTCTGTACATGGAAGAATGTAGAATTCACAGCAAACCAAACTATTATAAGATTCAAGAATACACGGTTCACAAACACATTAGCGAGTACTTTAAAAACTGCAACTTTCAGAAGGTCAAACCTAACGACATTCGCGACTATCAACAGACGCTAATACTCTCAGGTTTAAATCATAAATCCATCAATAACATAATGATTATTCTTAGTGGCATTTTTGAAAAAGCTGTCGAGGAACAAGTAATCTTATCTAATCCATGTAGCACCATCAAAAATTTAAGCATCGACAAAAAGAAAATGAAATTTTGGACACCAGACCAATTTAAGGATTTTATATCCTTTATCGATGAAAAAGAATTCTTGTTCAAAACTTTCTACACGTTTGCATATCTAACAGGAATGCGTTGTGGAGAAATGCTCGCCTTAACTTGGGTGGACATCGACAAATACAAGTCAGAAGTTGATGTCTACAAGTCACTCACTTATTTAAATAAAGAGATCATCATTACACGTCCCAAAACAAAAAAACGCCATAAGACGTATCAGCATCAACAAAAAAAACTCATAAAATTACTTGATGAATGGAAAGAAAAGCAAAAAGACCTTTTTTTCTAAGCTAAAAATACAGCACTCCGACAACGTGTATATCTTTCAGTACAGAGAAAAAGCTCCAACCAAGGACATTTTCAGCCGACGTATACGTACCATTTGCAATCGTGGAGATGTAGAACCTATACGCCTACACGATTTAAGGCACTCACATGTAGCTTTATTAATTAACCAAAGAGAAGACCACACCACAATAAAAGAACGCTTAGGACACGCTTCAATCAAAACAACAATTGATGTATACGGTCACCTATTTCCGAACAAACAACGAGAAACAGCCGACCGTCTAGACGACCTTTTTTTAGCAATTGGTCATTTTGTGGACATTTGATCACTAAAAACGCCCATTTCCTTATCGGAAATGAGCGCACAAAAAAATACCAAATTCGCTAAAAGCGTTGGTATTACTGAGGTTTTATATGGTGCGGTTGAGTGGACTTGAACCACCACGGGATTTAACTCCCACTAGGCCCTCAACCTAGCGCGTCTGCCATTCCGCCACAACCGCGTCTTGGTATAAATATGGTGCGGGTGGAGGGACTTGAACCCCCACGTCACAAGGACACTAGATCCTAAGTCTAGCGCGTCTGCCAATTCCGCCACACCCGCATGTGTGTAAATGTTACTTAGGCAAACTGTAATTAAAATGGCTGGGCCAGCTGGATTCGAACCAGCGCATCACGGAATCAAAATCCGATGCCTTACCGCTTGGCTATGGCCACTATTCCATTATGTTTACAAGGATTGGATTTTCTATAAATGGCGGGCCTGACGGGAATCGAACCCGCGATCTCCTGCGTGACAGGCAGGCATGTTAACCGCTACACCACAGGCCCACTTATAAAAATTCTCTCTATTAACTTCTGCAAATGCAGTGTTCCTATTCACTCGTTAAAGTGAAAATGGTGGAGGGTGACGGGATCGAACCGCCGACCCCCTGCTTGTAAGGCAGATGCTCTCCCAGCTGAGCTAACCCTCCGATAAATGGTGACCCGTGCGGGATTCGAACCCGCGTTACCGCCGTGAAAGGGCGGTGTCTTAACCCCTTGACCAACGGGCCATGCTTGTCTAATTCACAAAGTTTCAATGGCGGAGAAGGAGGGATTTGAACCCTCGCGCCGCTTTCGCGACCTACACCCTTAGCAGGGGCGCCTCTTCAGCCGCTTGAGTACTTCTCCGAATGGCTCCACAGGCAGGATTCGAACCAGCGACCTACCGGTTAACAGCCGGTTGCTCTACCACTGAGCTACTGTGGAATGTTGTTTGCTTGTCCGTTCATTTCGTAACAGGCAAGTAATATCTTATCATGGTCGTTGTTGTTATGTCAACAACTTTTTTATGTAATTTTTGAAGTGTTGCTGTCGTTTTGTGTTTCTCTCTTGGCGACTTTTATAATATAGCACAGGCTATCAAATACCGTCAACGGTTTTCATTAACTTTTTTTTAATTTCCCTTTACACCGTCCACAAACATACCGATTTATATCCATTTGCCGTTTGCGTCGATACGTTTGATTGCACTTCACACATTGATAAAAATACTTATATACCAATGGTTTGTACGTTCCAGGGACAAGGTTACAATACCTGCTTCCTCCAACTTGATTCAACAACTGTTTGAAACTTGCGTCTTTATGTTGATAGCCTTTTCCTTCTATATGTAGGTGATAATGACAGAGCTCATGAAGAATGATCTTCTCAAATTCTTCAATTCCAAAGTGCTCCAGTTGCTTCGGGTTCATTTCGATGTTGTGCGAATGTAACAAATAACGCCCTCCAGTCGTTCTTAAGCGACGATTGAATGTGATCGTGTGGCGAAATGGTTTCTGGAAACGATCCTTTGATAACTGTTCCGTCCACTGTTGAAGTTCTTCATTTGTCATAACCACATCACCTCTCGAATTAACCGTCAACGTATACAAGCTAAAGAACATATACTAGTGAAACGCCTTCTGTGAATCTGATTTTACCACAAGGAGGGGAAAAGAATCATGCCTTATTGGCTTAGAAAACAGCTTGAAAAAGCTTATTTCGAAAAAAACCACCATGAAATTGTCATGCTTAATCAATGCTGGTATTCATACCTCAGAAAAAACCAAGATACGTTCTTTCAATCATAACAATGAAGGGAAAGAAGCCAAAGTTATCGTAACTTTGGCTTCTTTCTTAGGATTGGACGGCTTTTTTTAGGTGCTAACATCGTAAGTGCGATTCTGCCTTTTTTTCTGGTCGACTTGTTCAACCCAGACGGTAACAATATCACCAACTGCCACAACGTCTTGTGGATTTTTCACGAAGCGGTCGGCAAGTTTGGAAATATGAACCAAGCCATCTTGCTTTACCCCGATATCAATGAAGGCCCCAAAATCAACGACGTTCCGAACGGTTCCTTCGAGTTCCATTCCCTCTTCTAAGTCTTCCATAGCCATTACCCCTGATTTCAAGATTGGCTTAGGCATATCTTCTCGAGGTCCCGATTCGGTCGAATTAGGGCATCAAGAATGTCATTTAACGTCATTGAACCGACGTCTAAGTTTTCCGCGATTTCGGTACGATTTAGTGATTGTAGCTTTTCTTTCGTGTCGGCTTTACCCAATGTTTGAACGTTAATGTTCATGTCTTTTAGTAACTTACGTGTCACCGTGTAACTCTCTGGGTGAATTGGTGTTTGATCAAGTGGGTCTTCACCTTCAATAATACGTAGGAATCCTGCGGCTTGCTCATACGTTTTCGCACCTAGTCGAGGTACATTCTTTAAATCCTTACGCGTACGATACTGTCCGTTCTCCTCACGATACGTCACAATCAATTGAGCAACCTTCTGATTAAGACCTGCAACGTATTGTAACAAGCTTGAAGAAGCAGTATTTACATTGACCCCAACGAGGTTTACCGCAGACTCTACGACAAAATCAAGGCTCCCAGATAGCTTCCCTGCTTGTACGTCATGCTGATATTGACCGACCCCAATTGATTTCGGATCGATTTTAACGAGTTCAGATAACGGGTCCTGTAGTCGCCTTGCAATGGAGATTGCGCTTCGCTCTTCAACTTCTAATTGCGGGAATTCTGATCGCGCTTGATCAGAAGCCGAGTACACACTTGCTCCTGCTTCGTTCACAATTAAATAGTGAAGCTCCAATTGCTGGTCTGCAATCACATCTGCGATGAACGCTTCTGTCTCTCTAGAAGCCGTCCCGTTTCCGATGGCAATCATATCGACCTTGTACTTTTGTACCCACTGTGTCACTTTCTTCGCGGCATTAGCGGTGTCATTTCTTGGTGGTGTCGGATAAATGACGCTAGTGTCCAAGACTTTACCAGTACCATCAACAACGGCAAGTTTACACCCTGTTCGGTAGGCAGGGTCTACACCGAGAACGACTTTATTAAGAAATGGTGGTTGCAGCAAGAGCTGTTTTAAGTTACCTGAGAAAACTTGGATCGCTTTATCTTCAGCAGCATCTGTAAGCTCATTTCGAATTTCACGTTCAATTGAAGGTGCTAGTAGACGTTTATAACTGTCAGCAATTGCTTCTTTTAGATAATCAACAGCAGGAGAGCCGAAGCGTTTGATGATGTGCTTTTCCATTAATTCTTCAATTCGCTCCCGTTGTACATCAATCGTCACTTTCAAGACATTTTCTTTCTCCCCACGATTAACTGCAAGTACACGGTACGATGGGATGTTTTTAATTCTTTCCTCGAATTCATAATACATTTCAAAGACACTTTCTTCGTCTTCTGCATTTTTCTTCATTGACGTTTTTAACGTACCATTCGTATACGTGAACGTACGGATTTTCTGACGAATCGTTGCTTCATCTGAGATCCACTCGGAGATGATATCTAAAGCACCGGCAATCACAGTGTCTACGTCGTTTAGTTCATGCTCTTCACTTAAGTAGCCGTTTGCTTCTTCTTTTACATTCATCTCCTTAGGATGCTCGTAAATTCGCTTAGCAAGCGATTCTAGCCCCTTCTCTTTCGCAATCGTCGCACGTGTGCGTTTCTTTTGCTTATATGGACGATAAAGATCTTCTAACGTTTGTAACTTTCTCGCCTCATGTATGTTCTTCGATAATTCAGGCGTTAATTTATCTTGTTCGTCAATTAAGCGATAGACTTCTTGCTTTCGATCTTCCAATTGGTTCTCGTATTGGAAAAGATCTAAGATTGCTTTTATGTTGGTTTCATCGGCATTTCCTGTTTGCTCTTTACGATAGCGAGCAATAAATGGAATTGTATTGCCTTCCTCACTAAGCTGAATAATCGCATTCGTATACTTTTCATTTACCCCTGTGCTTATTGCAATTCTGGATACAATCTCTTCTTGCTCGTAGTTGAACATGTCCATTGCTCCTCTGGCTGAGTCGCTATACTTTGTACTTTACCATATTTTTGAAAGCAAAAAAAAAAACGCAACGTCACTCGCTGCGTTTCAATGTACATAACCTGACACTATGGTCACATCATCTTTATCAATAGCCATCTCTTCTTTCAACCGTTCAACCACGGCTGTCGGTGAAAGGCGAGAAGCTTGAAGTTCATAGCGATGCATTTGCTTTGAAACGCCATCAGAATGTAAAAGGAAGCCGACGTTTTGTTTAAAGCTGAAATGATGAACACGAGCCTTAAAAGATCTACCTGAGAGAAAACCTGTCGTTGGGATAATTCTCATGACGTCCTTTTGATCGATCATCAATAAACATTCAACATTGCCGATATTCCCACACGTAATCTGATTTCGCTCATAGTCAATTCGAATGACAGTTAGTACGACTCCGCGCTCATGTGCGAGCGCTTGATTAACGTTCGCGAATAATTCTTCCATTGGAGCATCAAAGTGCTTCTCAATGACGTTCATCGCAAGTTCCGATGAACGTCTAGCACTTTTGCCACTCCCTAGTCCATCTGCAAGCGCAGTGAGAAAGTAACGATCGGTTTCAACAGTAATGAACATATCACCACAAACTGGATTGCCGCCTTTTCCGGCTTGAAATGCTGCAGTTACTGCATTCTCATATTGTTCCTCGATTATTTTTCCCATTCAATAACACTCCGATGGCTCAACACGAATGGATTCGCGTAGCTTTTGCAAAGCTCTTCGTTGAAGTCTTGAAACGTGCATTTGAGAGATGTTAAGCAAATCGCCAGTTTCTTTCTGGCTTAAGTTATCAAAATACGTGCATTTAAGAATTTCCTTCTCGCGGTCAGTGAGTACAGCAAATGCTTTCTCGAGCAATAACTGTTGGTCTGTTTGTTCAAATCCTTCATCGTGGCTACCGACCAAATCTAGAAGTGTAACAGCACTTCCTTCTGAATCAGCTTCGATTGATCGATCGACAGATAAGGCTTGGTAGCTCTTACCCATCTCCATCGTCTCTAACACTTCTTCTTCCGTCACTTCTAACCGAGCAGCAATTTCGTTCACGAGCGGCGAACGTTGCAATTCCGTTGTAAGCTCTTCAACCGCCTTCTTAATTCGCGGTCCAAGCTCTTTAATTCTTCTTGGTACGTGCACACTCCACGTTTTATCTCGGATAAAACGCTTAATCTCTCCGACAATTGTTGGTACAGCAAATGATTCAAACGAACGATTAAAAGAAGCATCGTAACGCCGTAATGCTGCTAACAGTCCGATCATACCTACTTGGTATAAATCATCATCATGACCTTGTCCTCGCGAAAACTTACGAGCTAGAGACTGGACAAGCGACTCATAGTGCAAGACGAGCTTCGTTTGAACTTCTTCGTCTGCGCCTGCTTGATATTGATCAATCAAGTCATAAATAGGCTCGTCAGCCTTAGTTGTTGGCTGTCGTTTCGACTCCATCGGCACCTTGAGCCACCTCATCCCTTTGTACGAACTTCTTCATTGTAATAGTTACACCATTATCTTGTGTGATTTCAACTTCGTCCATTAATGCCTCTATAAGGAAGAGCCCAAGGCCTCCTTCCTGTAACTCCTCGATTGGTTTGTTCGCATCAACTGGACCATTTGATTTTGCGAGCGTCTTCTTCTCCGTTCCTTCATCTGAAACTTGGATTTGAAGATAATCATTACACAGATCGAACTTCACTTTAATATCGCCGCTTCCGTCCTTGTAAGCATGATCAACGACATTCGTACACGCTTCTGCCATCGATACTTTAATATCTTCAATTACATCGTAAGAATAGCCTACCCGGTTCGCAATCCCTGATGCAGTTAAGCGGAGGATCCCAATATATTCTGCTTTCGCAGGTACGCTCATTTCTATGCTGTCATTCTTCGAGCTCATTGATTGGCCTCCTCTTTTTCATCGATGTCCATAACCTCATCTAGTCCTGTAATTGAGAAGAGCCGTTTCACGCGACTGTTTAAGGAAACGATCTTGAATTGTCCCTCATGACTATGCGTATCTTTAAGTGCACCTACAAAAATCCCGAGTCCCGTACTATCAATATAGTCTACACCTTCAAGATCAACGACTGTAATGCCTTGATCTCTTGATGTTAATTGTGATAATGCCTCTTTAAGTTGCGGTGCTGTATAAGCGTCAATTTCTCCTGCAACATATAATTTCTTACCATTAGCTTCCTTCAAATCCTCTGTTCTTAAGTCAAGTTTCATGACGTTATTCCCCTCCCCGATCAATCGTACGAAATATATAATGAATGCTTAATCATCTTATGATAAATAAAAACGGCCTAAGGCCGCAGTTATTATATACCCATCACGTATTCTTTTTAAACTTTCTTCTTACTATAATTAAAGTAAAATCGTCACGAAGTTGGAATTCTTGCCAACGTTCTAAGTCACGATAGACGTGATCGACGATTTTTGGGCACTTAAATGCTTATATTTTCTAATGAGAGCCGTAATTTCTTCACGTTCGATAAATCGTTCTTCTGTGCGGCATTCGGTTACGCCATCTGAAAGGAGAACGACAAAATCACCTTCGTACATTTCACGACTAAACTCACGATACTTCGCATCCTTTGAGATCCAAGTGCTAATCCTTTTGCATATAGCTCTTCAAAGCGATCTTGTTGTTCGCTGTAATAAAAACCTGGTTCATGACCTGCTCCGCCGTAATAAAAGATGTGGGACTTCGGATCATAACTACCATACATCATCGTTACGAACATGTGTGAAGCAATGTTCTGTTCAATGGTGCGGTTTAACGATTCGAGAAGTTCACCTGGCTGTAAGATCGAATTCGGCATACTGTCCATCGCATACTTAATCATTGACATACAAAGTGCAGCAGGAATTCCTTTTCCAATAATGTCTGCAATGGCTACACCGATAAACCCATTCGCATCCTTAATGACGTGATAATAATCTCCACTCATCTTTGATGCTGGCACTGTAATTACACCAATATCGAGTTCTTTGACATCTGGAATCTCACTTGGTAAAAGGGTATGTTGCATGTTCGCAGCAACATCAATCTCAGATTCCAATTCCTTTTGACGATTACGAAGAATTTGATGCTCTCGATAAGCCATTCCATAACCGATCATCACTTCAAGTAGAAACTCAAATGATTCTTGTGTCTCAGGGGGATATCCGGATAGAGCTCCTGAATCACCTCGAGATGTATACTAACGATTTCTTCAGGAGAAACTTTTTCCTCTAACACTTTTTTTTACTGAACTGTTGAGCATCGTATAAGCTTTGTTCGTTTTTCTTCTGCAAGAAACTAAACAAAATCTCTTTATAGCTCTGTTGTAGCGTTTCGTAAGTGTCCATCTCCGAACATCCTTCCTTCTAACGGAGCCACTTAATCGTCGTAATCGTAGTTCCTTCCCCAGGTATTGACTCGATGTCGAATTCATCCATTAGACGCTTTACACCTGGCAAACCTGCACCTAAACCTCCGGAAGTCGTAAAGCCATCTATCATAACATCACGAAGGTTCTCAATTCCCGGACCTTTATCACTAGCAACGACTTTTATTCCACGGACTTTCCCGTTTTTATGATTATCACTAATCTCTTCTAAATCAATCTTACCGATTTCAGTGTACAAGTAAATGTTTCTTGCAAGCTCTGAGATGGCTGTCGTAATTCTTGCTTGATCCACACTCCCAAAACCAATTTCTTTGGAAAGCTCACGACCTGCCTGGCGTGCAGAAACAATCCCCCATTCATTGGCTATTTCAATACAGGAATGGTTACTCATATACGTCAACCCCCCAATTCCTGTTGCAATCGCTCAAGACCTTGCTCCAGGTCAAGTGCTGTTTGCACTTCCTGAAGAGAAACCCCCATATCAATCAAAGTAATGGCTACTGCAGGCTGAATACCTGTCAAAACGACTTTCGCTCCCATCAAACTAGACATCTCAACAACATCACCGATCACTTTCGCGATAAATGAATCAATCATATCGACTGATGTTAAATCAATGACTACCCTAGTGAGCCTTCTTGATGGATCTTATTTAATAAATCTTCTTGAAACTGTAGCGCAGTTTGGTCATCTAATTCTACTTGTACCGAGATTAACAAGTAACGACCTAGTTTGAGTATAGGAATACGCATTAATCCAACCCTCCACCCGTAGCAGGCTCTTCATTTGTAATAATTTCGCGCTGTGTCATTTGCAACGCTGTTTCTACACCTTTTTTTAAGCGTGCTCTTTGTCGTGAAGTTGCCAAGATCAATCCCTAGATTAACAATGGTCTGTGCAATCTCTGGTCGAATTCCGACGAGTAGACACTCTGCACCGACTAACCTTACAGCTTCTGATGCACGAATAATATGATGTGCAACCATCGTATCTACAAGAGGCACACCTGTAATATCAATGAGCACGACTTGAGCACGATGTTCGATAATTCCTTCTAATAAATTCTCCATAATTTGCGAGGCACGTTTCGTATCAATCGTTCCAATTAACGGCATTACGACGATTTTATCAAAAACCGGTATAAGTGGAGCTGATAACTCCTTTAAAGCAACGTTCTGTATGGCTTTCACTTCTTCGTGATTCTTCGCAAATTCGGTTGTTAAATCGGTAATTTGTTCATCTAGCCAATCTTCAAGTTCTCTTGATAGATCAACAAACTTTTCCTTATCGTAATGATTGGACATGTCATTCATGACAATGCGACGTAGCTTTTGTAAGCTCATAATAAATTCACTTACGACCCAGCCATCGTGAATGAGTCGTTCTGCAAAACGCTTTACAGCCGCTCGCCTAGAATGCCTGTCCATAGTAAGCGTATCGAAAATTACTGAAACAAACTCTTCTTTCATTTCGTCTTGAATATATTGAGGTTTAATCGTGGATTCAGAGCGGGAAAATAATAACTCATCAAACGAAACTCTCCACAGCTCAATATAGTGATCCTTGTTATCGATCATATGTTGTAATACGATTGAACGCATAATCAGTCACACCACCGTCATTAACAAAATCTTGTCACCTGACAGAATTACGCACAGGGTACGCTATTTTCATTATTCCATTTTGTGCCCATGAAATCAACTCACAACTGCTGATTGGTTTGTCTTTTTCCAATAAGAAAAAGCTGCCACACGAAAATACGTTGGCAACGATTAAGAAACGTTATTGAAATGGGATAAGATCTAGAATAATAACGCCATAATTCTCTTTATTTAAATACCGCTGACTAACCTTCTCCCCATCTTCATTTCACACTCTTCCTCTAAGCCAAACGATTCGGAAGCAATTGATAAGTTAATGGTAGCCATTTCAAGATATCCTTGTTGCATGTGTTCACGAACACCTTCAGCTTTGTGTTCGTACAAATATTTAGTTGCGGCTTGATGGATAAATTCGTTGCGTTCAACACCATCATACTTAATCATATTGTCCACCTCTTGCAATAAATATTGGGGAAGGCTAATCGTAATTTGTCTAGAACGATCATTAGACAAGGTAAGACACCTCCAACACTATAATCCCTGTAATGTCCTTTATCAATAATAGCATTGACTGTCTTTCATTGCAAAAGCATTACAGTACAGTAAACCTCTTTATACCTCTCTTACCCATTCGTCGCCCATCGCATAATTCCTTCAAATTACGACAAGGTTTTTTTGAACATATCGCCTCGGGACACGGTTTGTAATGAGACATGGAACTTCGTACGTAATCGTACCTAAACGATCAGCGATCTCTTCGATCGTAATGCGTTCTTTATTATCCTCACCAATTAATGTAACCCGTTGCCCGACGGGCATTTCCTTGGGAAGGCGCACCATCATTTGATCCATACAAATGCGGCCTATAATTGGCAAACGCAACCCATCTATAATGACTTCTCCACCATTCGCATTACTACGAATCCAGCCATCGCCATATCCGATCGGCACCGTTCCAATCCACTCATCTTGTGTGGTTGTGTACGTTCCGCCATAGCTGATTTTACTTCCTGAGTTTACATGTTTTACATGTGATAAATGACTATATAAAGAAAGCGCTGGAGCTAACGAAAAAGGTAACTCCGCTTCTAGATCCGTTGCGGGTAACAATCCATACATCGATATGCCAAAACGAACCATGTTATAACAAGCATCTTTAAACCTCATACTTGCGGCACTATTTGCACAATGAATGAGTGGGATGTGCCTATTCTCGCTTCTTAGTACATTGACTAGCTCGTCAAACCGATGTTGTTGCTCTTTATAATAGGTAAGATCTAGTTCATCTGCGGTTGCAAAATGCGTGAAAAGACCTTCTAATTCTAAGCAGGATTCTTCATCAATCGCTGTTAAAACTTCTTGAACTTCTTCAATCGATCTTACACCGATTCTTCCCATGCCCGTGTCATACTTCACGTGTAATTTGAGCGAGTGACCTGGTTCAATATGTTCCTTAGCCGAAACTAACCATTCTCGCTGAAATGTTGCGAGTGCAATGTCTAGCTTTGCAGCTACGCCTGCCCCACTTGCATCAGTACGTCCTAGTACAACAATTGGCGCTACTATTCCGTCCTCACGCAATTCAATCGCTTCTTCAAGAAGTGCAGTCCCTAAAACCGTTGCTCCGCCATCGAGTGCAGCTTTTGCAACTTCAATGGCTCCGTGACCATACCCGTTTGCTTTTACAACCGCCATGATCTGACGTTCACCATGATGCAATCGATCTAGAGACGCTACGTTTTGTTTAATTGCTTCTTTGTCCACTTCGATCCAAGTTTCTCGATACAATTGTTCCATCGTCTGTCTACCCCTAGCGTTCGTTAGTCTATCTTCATTATGTCTACGCATTCTTATGACTGTCAATCGTATATGTAGTAAATACGTTAAAAAAAAGAGTCCACGTACGTGGACTCACCATTATTTTTCGTGAGTGGCTGTCATTGATCTGGCAACAGCTGCCATTTCATCAACGTGAAGCGTGTCTGATGCAATCACAAACTCCACACCATCCACTGACCATGTAAGTGAATTATCAGTCTGAATACCGATCACTTCACCTAAGTCAACTGGATCTCCTGTACCCATATCTCTAGTTGGTGTTACGTCTGATGAAGTGGACATCGATAGCGGTTGCTGAATAATTGTAAATGGCTGTTCACCTTCATAGGACATGATGACACGAATTCCATCGTCTGTTTGAACTTCAGACGTTTCTGAGAGCTCAGTGTTTGCAGGCTCATACGACGGCATGAACACACCAAACACATCTTCCTCTGTTACCTCATCTGTTGATACTGGAGCTTCTGCTTCTTCAGGTAAGTGACGATCCATATCAAACTCACTGCTATCAATTGCAGGATTCAACTCAAAATCATGGAAAGCAACTTCAACGAGCGGTTCATAATTCTGATCAAATACCCGCACTGCATGAGGAGTTAGATCATCGTTTAAAACGATTTCTTGTTGTTGCAAATTCTGATTTTGGTAGTTCGTTACCGTCTCAAACACATATTTGTCCTCTTCAATCGCAAAGGAACGCTCTGAATCACTTAAAATATCGGTCACAAGTGATTCATACAAATACATTTGACTGTTGTTGCTCGGCCAATCGCTTTGAAAACGAAAGCTTTTGTTTAACGCTGGCGTCAACAGAAAAACACCATCGTCATTTCTTAAAATCATTTGATTTTGCTCTTCATTCTCATTTTGAAGTTCCACCCTGTAATAACGGTTCTCTTCATTTTGAACGTGAGCAATTTGAACATCGTACTCCCTTGGTTCTTGACCCGTCTGCATCGTAAGCGAAGCTGACGTTTGATATCCATTCATCGTCTGAAGTGTTTCACCGAGGTCTTCAACTACTTCTTCTTCTGATTTTTCTCCGCATGCTGCAAGTAAGGCAATCGATAAAAAAGCGACCGTACAAAATCCGAACTTCTTTTTCATCAAACCTCTCTCCTTTGTCTTCGATGTAACGACAAAGGAGGAACCTATCACATTGTAAAAAAAGAAATGTGGTCATAGAAAGTGACGAGTGTTATTCATTGGATGTTTAGAGATGGATTGCCTTTGTTCCGTCCGTTAGTCATCGTGATGAAGAAAAATCTAGATGTTTAGTGCGTGTCTAAGTTACGTGTTGTTCAACCATCGTTTCATCACGACACCACCTCGCAATCTCTTGAATTGAGTTTCTAGCTTTCCACTCCACCACTCGTATTCACATGTTCTTACCAACATTTCAGGCCCCTCCTAACCGCATTACATCATATGAGACAACCTATGCGGTTATTCCAGCCTGTCTAAAAAAACATCCGTTTCAATAATGACGTTTGCGATCGCATAATGCTTACTGTGCGACACACTCACATGCACTTCTCGCGCCTCTTTAAGCTTGGTACAGGTGAGCATTGGCTTGCCATTTTCGTTATTATTTATTTCAATGTCCTGAAAGCTAATTTCTGAACCTATTCCTGTCCCATATGCTTTTGCAAATGCTTCTTTCGCTGCAAAGCGTCCCCCTACATATTCGACCTTACGCCTTTTTGATAATTGAGCATAACTCCGTTGTTCGTTTGCAGTAAGAATACGCATAATAAAACGAGGTTGACGTTCAAGTAGCATGGAAATCCTCTCTAGTTCAACGATGTCAATTCCATTTCCAATAATCATCGTCAATCCTCCTAATCGATTCATTCGAATGAATGAATCACAATATGATAAGATTAAATACGATTCTTGTACAATGAGGTGGCTGTATGTTTGTCCGCAATGAAAGTTTCTATACGTTTAGACGCAATTATCCGATCGTGACAACGTTAATTGCCATTCACATCGTTTTATTTTTTCTCGTTTTCCTTGGTCAAATTGGGATTTTCCCGCCAGGATTTGGATTCAACATTTAGGTGTCGGGTTAAATCTAGCGATTGCAGAAGGACAATGGTGGCGATTGATCACACCGATTTTTCTACACGCTGACTTAATGCACATGTTGTTTAACTCTTTTGCTCTCTTTTTGTTCGGTCCACCGCTTGAGAAAATGATTGGACGCACGCGATTTATAAGTTTTTATCTCGGTACTGCAGTCATCGCAAACATCGTAACCTTTATCCTTCAGCCGTTATACTATAGTCACGTTGGTGCTTCTGGCGCAATCTATGGGTTACTCGGTATGTACGTTTATATGATGATCTTTAGAAAAGAACTGATTGACGCAAGCAGTAGGCAGATCGTTACAGTTATGGTTGTCATTGGCGTGATTTTAACATTTCTTAATCCGAGAATTAATATACTTGCCCACATTATTGGACTCGTAGCAGGAATGGCACTTGCCGCCCCTTTTCTACTAAAGGCAAGGAACTTCTTTACAATCCCACTCGTTCGCCCTGAGCGAAAAGAAGGAAATGACATTGGGTTTGACCCGAATCGCTGGAAGAAGAAACGACGAATGCCCATTAAAGGGTCTACCATCATGAATGTTGTCGGGATCGTTTTTATCATTCTCGTCGTGATTGGCTTACTTTCAAACTTAGTTTAGGAGAGGTTGCGCATGAAACGAGCGGCAATCATTTATAATGAGCACGCAGGTCAAGCGAATGATCACTTAAGTATTGAACAAATCAAAGCACAAATTGAATCGCATGACTTCCAATTAAAACTTTGTCCTACTTCTAAGCCTGGTGATGGTGAACGAATTGCAAAAGAAACAGGCAAAGACGTAGATACGTTGTTTATATTTGGTGGTGACGGAACGGTTCATGAGTGCATAAACGGCATTCCTTCATTACAAAACCGACCGAACCTTGCTGTTTTGCCAGGTGGGACGTGTAACGACTTTGCCCGCACGTTAGGCATATCAATGAACCTCGAGGAGGCCATTGATCAAGTATGTACCGGAACGACCAAAACGGTGGACGTCCCGAAAATGAATGACCGTTACTTTTTGAATTTCTTTGCTGTCGGTTTAATTGCAGACACATCTGAAAACATTAACGAGGAATTAAAAGCAACAATCGGCAGATTAAGTTATTTTTGGAGTGCACTTCAAACCGTTACGAATCCGACTTATTATACGTACACGTTAACGAGTGATGATCTGCATCTAACTGGAGAAGCGTTATGATCCTCGTCTCTAACGGAAATTACATTGGTTCCATCGGATTACCTGCACAACACGAGTTAGATGACGGTTATTTAAACGTCTACATCGTTAAAGAAGGTGGACTTTCCTTAGTATCAGCCTGGAAGGAAGCCAAACTTAATGACCAACTCGACGAAAATGAGAACAATCTCATTCACCATCAGCTCAAACACTTAACATTGCATGTTGAACCAGAAGGTAACGTCGACATCGACGGTGAAGATGGCGGAAAAACGCCTGTTACAATTACGCTCGGTGACAAAGTTACGTTTTGTATTCCAAGTGAATCACAGTAAACACTGAGCAAATTGCTCAGTGTTTTTTTAGTGAAACTCAATTGGACCGAGGTAATTTGGTGCAACCGGAGGATGCAACGTATTCGTTAACGTGTATGGACCAACGTCTCGAACATCTTGATTTTCAATTCCCTCAAACTCTATCTCACGATAGCCATAATCTGCTGCAGTTAACAATACACCTTCAACAAACATGATGAGTTCATGTTCATTAACATCCTCAAGACCGTCATATGCAAGTGCAATTCGTTCTTCATCAATTTCGGTTACCGATTCCAAATCAAGCTCTTCAGGAATGACCGAAAAGTATCGGTCGCCTTGTTCTTCCAACTCCATGCGCTTTAACGTCTCTTCGAAACTGAGGTCCTCTTCTCGCTCAACATCCAAGCTCTTCCCTGTAACAAGGTATACATATTGATCTTCAACAGGTAATAAATAGTACCATTTGCTTCGTCTCGCTCTTCAGTGGCTGCACTTAACACTTCTTCAACTTCACTCGGTAAATCTAATGAAGCAAACGTTTCAAATCGGCTAACTTCTTGTAAAGCTTCACGTACTCGATCCATACTGCCTTCTTGAATTAAGCGTTGAATTGGTGAATCCCTTAAACCAAATTGCTCTGGGTCCACCCCGTTAAGCAATGTATCAATTTCATCTAGAATACTTTGCTCGTCAATCGTGAATGTGACATTTACAACCGTCTGCTCATCTGGTGCCAAAAATGGCAATGTGTACATCCCAGGACTCTCTGAGCTTGCTGCTAACGGATAATCGTAATGATCCCATTCCCCATTTAACTCAATGTCATCTTCTGTTGTTTCGGGCGTCTCTTCTTGACTTTCATACGGTTCATCGTTTTGTTCAGGTTCAAGCGGGACAATTTCTTCTGGTTGTTCCGAGTCTTCTATATAATGTTGCGCTTGGTCTTCTTCGCTGTCAGTGGCATCAAACTCTTCTTCTTCATCATTCGTAATTGCAAGTTGTTGATCTTCATTTTGATTTCCCCCTTGTGATGATAACTCACTACCATCTTGAAGGAGAGGAACTTGAGAAATCACAATGATAGCAAGTATTAATACTGCAGCTGAAGACATACCAACAATGACCGGTCGACTAAAACGATCACGCTTCGGACGATTTGAACGTGTCATCGTTTCAGCTTTTACACTTTTATAAATCTCGTTCTTATTCCGATCATCTTCTACACCGCGAAGCTTTTCTAACTTCTTGATTACTTCTTCGTCTTCATATCCATTATGACTCATGCTTCTCTTCCTCCTCTCGCAACGTTTTCTTTAATTTCAAGATGGCACGGTGTTGTGTCGTCTTCACTTTACTTTCTGACCAGCCTAATGCCTCTGCCGTTTCTTTGACTGTAAAAGATTCAATGAATCGCAAAATCAAAACTTGTTGCTGATCTACAGAACACTTCCCTAAAGCCCGGTAAGTAACCTCTAGCTCTTCTTTTGCAATTGTCCTTTGCTCAGGCAAAGGTTGATGATCTTGTATGTCAATTTTTTCATCAGAGACGACCATGCCAAACCATTTCCTTTTTTTGACGATTTTCTTTTCTAATATAATCAATGGTGACATGTTTTGCGATTGAAAACAGCCACGTCTTTTCATTACTTCTTCCATCAAAGCGATCATATGAATGAAATACTTTTATATAAACATCTTGTACAAGTTCTTCTGCAACATGGCGATCTCGAACCATGTAGAAAATGAACTGGAACAACGATTGATGATATTGTTCATAAAGGCGGTCGAACGTTTCATACACGATTACCGTTCCCCTTTGTAGTCGTTATTTAGCTTATCGAGTTACATATTTATTCCGTAATTTTTTTATTATGACAGAAAGCACGCTACCTCACTTACTCGGCAACGTGCTCATTTTTGTATTATGAAAAGGCGAGGACGAAGACCCAATAGCAACAGCATATAAAGCAACAAACATTAAAATGCCTGCTAACCATTTTAGGTTCGATCTACGTTGATTCATAAATTCACCTACTTTAATTACGTTCGTCCATTATTATAGCATGTTTCTTTTTTTACTCGTTCGTAAAAAAAGTGAAAAAGAAGTGATTTTTATTTCATATATAAAATGACAAGTACAGGTTATCTTTGACAAAGAATGACATTTAAAACTAGAATATGTGGAGAGCTACATAATAAGGAGGAATTGTGGAATGAAACGACCGATTCAATTTTCTGCAGCAGCATTACTAACTGTAGGAATGTTAAGTGCTTGTGCTGAGGATGATCCTGCACCAGCTGACACTGGTGGAGAAGACACAACGACTGAACAACCTGAAGATGAAGACACAGATGACGAAGAAGCTGACGACGAAGACATAGATGAAGATGACGATGAAGAAGATGACACGGATGATTCTGTAGAAGAAGCTGATGAAGAAGATGAAGAAAGTTCTGAATCCGATGACGAAACGGCTGCTGATACTGATGAAGCAGAAATGATGGAAGAAGACTTTGAACTTGTATTCTACGACGATCAAGTATTAGAAATGTACACAGAGACACATACAATCAGCGGTGAAGGTCAAGAAGGACTACTCATGAGCGCTTTAGAACAATGGCTAGCTGGACCTGACCATGAAGCACTCGTCTCGGTTACTGAAGACGAAGATGTTTCTGTACAATCTGTAGAAGACCATGATGGTGTTGCTCATGTTTCTTTTTCAGAAGAATTCGCTTTTCTTAATGTCGGTTCTGGATTAGAAGTTGGCATTATGAATCAAATCGCGCACACCGCTCAACAAGCGGGCTTTGATTCTGTGCTCGTTTTAATTGACGGTGAAAGTGCAGACACTGTATTCGGCCATGTAGATTCTTCCGAACCTTACACACCGGACACAGACCTTGACTCATATGACTCTATCGAAGATTAAAAAGCTTTCCTAAACAAAAGCGCATGGCAGTACTCCGTTGGAGTACTGCCATGCGCTTTATTTTTGTAATATTATTTACCCGATTCCCATGACTCACTCCTCCTCTAACAAAGTCAGAGGAAGTTTTCCTAAATTGACTCTTTTAGACACTTCGCCTAATTATTAGGAAATATATCTTAGATAACATAGATGTAATGCAAATGTAACAAAGCAGTGCAATTACTATTATGACAGCATTGGTTATATCACAATAGGCCTTTGGATTCTTTTTCCTAATGCAACAATCACAGTGACTTGTTATGGTAACACTCGTACAAATCACACAGGAGGTTTTACGAGTTTATGAGACGTTTAAAATATTTCCTTATGCCACTCGCATTTTTCTTTATGTTTACTAATACAACTCAAGCAAGTTCCGTTCATACCGTAACAGATGGTGATTCATTATGGAGTATCGGTGTTGATTACGGAGTCTCGATGCAAGAAATCCAAGAGTTAAACGGAAAGCCTGATACGAATCTTGCAATCGGTGAACGTTTACAATTACCAGATTCAATATCTGACGAAGAATTAGATCTACTCGCTCGCTTAATTCACTCTGAAGCACAAGGTGAACCTTATGCAGGTAAAGTAGCTGTTGGTACAGTTGTTCTCAACCGTGTTGCGGACGACCGTTATCCAGATACGATTACAGATGTAATTTATGAAGTTGTGAATGGCTACTATGCATTCAGCCCTGTTCTTGATGGAACAATTGAAGAACCAGCAGCGGATGAATCTAAGCTTGCTGCACGTGAAGCACTCGCATTTGAAGGACAAGGTGAAGGTTCGATTTTCTTCTACAACCCTGACACTGCGACGAACCATTGGAATGCTACTCGTGACGAAACAAAACGTATCGGCCAACACGTATTTGCTAAATAACGAAGAAAAGCCATTTGTCAAAAGACAAATGGCTTTATTTGTATTCACTTGTTTCCCAATATGTAAGACGTGGCCATGTTTTATGCCATTTTTTCTTAGCAAGACGTGCTTCATAAATCGGCATTAGCATTTGATTCTTAAGGAAAGCAGGGGTAGGTTTCACATATAGCTGAAAAGCATCAGAGAGTCCGTGTGGTGCTGAGATGATTAGTTTTCCTTCCTTGTCTAGAGACACCCCAAGAGCAGTAGCAGTTTCAGGGAACTTTGACATTGCATCTGTCGATGAAAGGTATGGCCTCACACCGTTTCGGTCATGCATTCTTACTTGGTTTTTGACAGACCATGGCAGATTAGGTCGCAGTAAGCGAAGTCGATCTTCAAGTTCACGATCCACCTGCTCACTCACTCCACCTTCACGGTTATCAAAATGTATCACATCAATGTCAGCTATAGACGAACGCTCAGTATATGCATGTACAGTATCCCAAATCTTCGAACGAACAAACCCGGCACACACCCACCAATCGTGCAATTCCAATTGCTGGACAGTTTGAAGGATGTCCATCATCCACTCATCACGTTCGATCAATACTTTTAATTTTTGTTCATCCATATAAAGACCTCCAAATTAAAGATGCTGTATTCCAAACGGTTTGATTTCGCATACGGTATTCAATAGGCTATAATTTCGTTATAATGAAGGAAAAGAATAAATGGGGTGGGAATTTGGCGTCACAAACGCATATTTTTTTTCAAGACGAGAAGAGCTTGCAAATGCCATTACACACGGCGTTGGCTCATTGCTTAGCATTGCAGGTTTAGTTTTACTCGTCGTGTACGCTTCCATCAACGGTACAGCTCTCCACATCGTAAGTGCTGCCATTTTTGGAGCAACAATGACGTTGCTTTATGTAAATTCAACTTTACTACACAGTTTTCCACAAGGGAACAAAAAAATTTATTTGAGATCTTTGACCACTCTTCCATATACTTGTTCATCGCTGGTACGTATACACCGTTTCTCTTTCTGGTCCTAGAAGGAGCACTAAGCTGGACATTGTTCGGCATTGTTTGGGGTATTGCCCTCATCGGCATTGCATTTAAAGCTTTTTTTGTGAAACGGTTCGTATTTTTATCGACCATATTCTATATTGGTATGGGTTGGATCATTGTTATTGTGTGGCAGCACTAGCCGCAGTATTACCGAATTCAGGCATGATGCTTTTACTTGCAGGCGGGATTTTTTATACAGTCGGAACCATATTTTACGTATGGCGAAGCTTTCCTTATCACCACGCAGTATGGCATGTATTCGTCATTGCAGGTTCGATGGCTCACTTTTTCGCCGTCTTCCGATACGTATTACCACTATAAGTACAAAAAAACCCGAAGCCGTTTGGCTTCGGGTTTCATTATTTATTTCGTGTTAAACATCTGTGTCCAGTAAGAACCGTAACTTCCACCTTCAGCATATCCAACACCAATGTGAGTGTAGTCAGCATTTAAGATGTTTTCACGGTGGCCTTGAGAATTCATCCAACCATTGACGACTTCTTCTGGCGAGCGTTGACCTGCAGCAATGTTCTCACCTGCTCCGCGGTACTCAACACCATAATGGTTCATCATGTCAAATGGTGACCCGTAAGTTGGGCTATCGTGAGAGAAGTAATTGTTGTCTCTCATGTCTTCTGATTTCACTGTTGCTACTTCGTTTAATTGCGTATCTGCTTCAAGTGGTGAAAGTCCACGAGACGTACGCTCATCGTTCGTAAGGTCAATAACCTCTTGAACAAATGCATGTTGATCGACGGATTGATCTTGATCAGATCCTTCATTCTCTTCTGGCTCTTCTACTTCTGGTGCTTCCTCTTCGTTACCTTCAGTTGGCTCGTCTACTTCTGGTGCTTCTTCTTCGTTACCTTCAGTTGGCTCGTCCACTTCTGGTGCTTCTTCTTGCTCTTTATCTTCTTCTAATTCATCTTGAAGCGGTGGGCAATAGATGTTGTATTGATCTCTTAAATACGCTGCAAGCTCTTCTAAATCTTTCATAGAATGAGAGTTTGAGTACGTCTTCCATTCACCATTCCAAAGACCAGCCTTGTACACGATGACATTTTTATGATGATCCAAACTTTGCGTTTTAGGCTGCTCCTCAGTTTGAGCAAGTGCACCCGTAGGTACAAGTAGAAATGCGGATAAAGCGAATAAGTATTTTTTTCATTTCTTCCACCTCCGACACTCATTATGCCGAGTGTATACGGAGTTGAAAAGGGTCTATTTCAGGTTTTCCGCTGGCAATATCAGGTATGAAAAGGAAATATACGTAGGAACATTTCATAGAGATTTCATTCGTGTCAGTGACATAATATTACCAACTATATTCCATTAAATTGTGTAACAATCCAATTACAGGGATTGGATAAAAATCCCTGTACAAACGATCATGGTTCGTGATTCCAGCTGTTTTCTATCATCAATATCCATGAATTTTTCTCGTATTACGCAAAAAAAAGCGGTGCATCGCACCACTTTTTCTTAAAGGTCATCTTCAGTGTCTTCAACTTCACCCGCTGGATCTTCACCTGCTGGGTCTTCACCTAGTGGATCTTCACCTTCCATGTCTCCACCACATGCTGCAAGCATACCTACCGCAAAAACTCCAGAGAGCATTCCGTACAAAAGTTTCTTGTTCATTGTATATTCTCCTCCTTAAAATAGTTGCGTTTTGTTGTTGCTTACTTGATTAATACCCACTCTAACAAACAAATATGCGCTTTGTCAGTGCTTTTGAAACTTTCCCACAATGGTTATAGTTTTCTATAAATTCGAACGTAATTCCTAGACATTTTTACCACAAAGCCAGTAACTTCCTCAAAATATGTTTAAACGCAATAGATATAGGGAACCGTTCATAATGATATTTTGTTCTGATTAGGGGGGGAAGACATCTTGGAAGACCAATCAAAGTATTTATTAACTACGTTACGTGACCATTTAGATGAATGGTACGAGGATACGTTACATGAATTCCATTCACATAACCAAGGAGACCTTGATGAGTTTCGGGATTTAATTAAACCGTACGCCACAGACTGGTTCAACATTATAATAGGCTCAACTTCTATCGACCTTGATCAATGGTCAAGCCAATTCGTGAACTTCTGTATAGGTAAACGATTTACATCAGATCACTTGTTATTATTATTCCGTTCTTTTCGGACTGCCTTTCAACAATTGCTCGTAAAAAAAAGTCGAAATGAATATTCTATCTTCGAAGCAAGCGTTTGACTGATCATTGATGTTGCATCTAGATGGGAAGAACTATTTGAAAACGTATGCCGTCAATACATGAGTTTTCAAGTTCAGACGATTGAACTTACTCGAAAAGAAATGTATGCCGTTTCAATCCCTCTCGTTCCAGTTTGGAAAGGGGTTGCCGTTCTGCCGATTATCGGTGATCTTGACGATGAACGATCTACTTACTTACAAAACCAAACTTTAAATCGAGCGACCGAATTAAGCTTAACTTGCATTGTTATTGACCTATCAGGAATTAACTCCATAAATACTTGGTTCGCACAACATTTATCGAATCTTATACAAGCCTTACGCCTACTCGGCATCAAAGTCGTACTGTCTGGAATGCGCCCTGAGCTTTCACAAACCATCGTACGCCTTGGTATTCGGTTCAAAAACACACGTACTTACTTAACACTTGAACAAGCCCTTCAATCCATAGAGCCTGCAAAATCTGACGAAAACCGTTACAATTTAGAAGAGAACCGACATCAAGATAAGTAGGTGAAGTCAATGAAAATGGTAGCTATTGATATGGATGGAACGCTGCTTCACTCTGATCGACACATTTCGGAAACGACTTCAGAGACAATTAAGGAACTTCAGAAAGACCATAAGTTTGTCATTTCAACGGGTAGAAGTTTGACAGATGCAATGAATATTGTCGCTGATGCAGGCATTGCCGCAGATGGCTTTGTTTGTGGGAATGGTGCTGTGATCGCTGACAAAGATGGAAATATTCTTGAACGTTTTAGTATGGATGTTCCAACTGCAACGAAAGTTGCTCATTGGCTTAATGATCATGAATTCTACTTTCACTTAGGAACATCTGAAGGTCATTATGCTACGAAAGATGCGTATCAGTTCTTTTTGAATGACCTTGAAGCATATGGTGAGTCTCACTCAGATGCAACGAAGCTTAAGCAAGCGATTCGTACACAAGCCGATCGTCAAATTCAAATGATGGGTCTAAATTTATTACCATCACCTGAAGACATTCCTAAGCATTCATTTATTCCTTATAAATTCCTCGTTTTATCACTGTTTCCAGAAAAGCTCGAGGATATTAAGAATGCATGGGAAGGCCATCCCCATATCGAATTTACAACATCAGGTACAGACAACCTTGAAATTATGCCCCCTGATGTAGACAAAGGTCGCGGTATTCGGTTCATGGCTGATCACTTGAAAATTGAGCAACAACATACCGTTGCAATTGGTGACAATTACAATGATGTGCCAATGTTTGAGGCTGCTGGCCTTAGTATTGCTATGGGAAATGCTGACGATTACATCAAAAGCATTACAGATGAGACGACGGTTCATCATAATGAAGATGGAGTTGCCAAAGCCATTCAACGTTTCATTCTTTCTTAGAACCTGGCTCTTTTAAGACCAGGTTTTTTTCTTATGGACGAAACATTCATCCGTCTACGCGTAAGCCTCTCTTTACGAACTTTACATCGTTTTAACTAGGTTGTTACCACAAATACGATTACACTAAATGTATTCTATAAAAGGGAGGAATCAACAATGACAAAGATCGCCTTAGAACATTTGTACAAGTATTACGAGAATGATCTCCCTGTTGTCAAAGACTTTGATTTACATGTACAAGATGAAGAATTCATTGTTCTTGTTGGTCCTTCAGGATGTGGAAAATCAACAACGTTACGTATGATTGCAGGACTCGAAACTATTAGTGAAGGATCGCTTTATCTCGACAATCTATTAATGAACGAAGCGCCACCTAAAGACCGTGACATCGCTATGGTCTTCCAAAACTATGCTCTATACCCACACATGAACGTGTTTGATAACATTGCATTCGGATTGAAATTAAGAAAATTCAATAAAGATATAATTAAACAAAGGGTACATTCTGCTAGTCACTTGCTCGGACTCGACGATTATTTAAATCGAAAGCCTAGAGCTTTATCTGGAGGCCAACGTCAGCGCGTTGCTCTCGGTCGCGCAATCGTTAGAAACCCGAAAGTTTTCCTAATGGATGAACCTCTCTCGAACTTAGATGCTAAATTACGTGTACAAATGCGCTCAGAAATCATGCAAATTCACCATCAATTAAAGACAACGACTATTTACGTGACACATGACCAAACAGAAGCGATGACGATGGCTAGTCGAATTGTTGTAATGAAAGATGGCATTATCCAACAAATCGGAACACCTTCTGAAGTTTATCATCGTCCAAACAATATTTTCGTTGGTAGCTTTATCGGTTCACCGTCAATGAATGTCGTACAGGGCAAATTGCATAACGGTTACTTCCAAGTAGGCAATGAAACGTTCATTAAAGTTCCTACCGAAATTTATCGTTCGCTTCAACACTGCATTGGAAAAGAGATCTTACTCGGCATTCGTCCAGAGCACGTGTCCTTGGTCGATTCGACTGATCGTTCAGTTTCCCACATTCATACAAAGATAAATCTAATTGAACTAACAGGCTCTGAATGCGTCATTTATGCACAAGCCGAACAACAAGAGCTACGAGTCACTGTAAAACCAACCCATCGCCTTAATCGAGGTGACCAAGTTCAATTCAAAGTCGATATGGCACACGCTCAGTTTTTTTGATGTCAAGACCGAACAACGAATTACACAACCTTCTTATGAAAACTAAACAAGCTCGTGCCTTTTGTTTATAGGCACGAGCTTGTTTAGTTAAGAACGAACGTCCCCGAGGTGACATTCATTCCATTTACGTTATTTATTACTGCTCTAATTCATTTACCGTTTGACGAGCAACTTGAATCTCTTCTTCAAGTTGTTTAAGTTGTCTCGTAACAGGTCGAACATTCCCACCAATGGATTCGATCTTTTCTAAATCGCCTTGCACACGGGCATAATCCGCTTTTAACATTTGTAACTGCTGTTTTGCTTCATCAATTGTCATTGTGATCACCTCAATTACTGCCTTAAACGTAACATCTTTCCAAGCATACGACAATTGCTACCCATGTCATTGTAGGAAACTTAATCCGTTACAAATAACGATACTTTTTCAAACCCTTGTTCTCCAATTCGCACAAGCCCTTTATCTGAAAGACGAATATCTGGGATGACGACAAGTGCTAATAGCGACAATGTCATAAATGCGTAGTTCATCGTACAACCGGCTTGGGCTAAATGTTCACTAATCTCTTTTGATTTTGCTGCAACTTCTTCAAACGGTGCATCAGACATTAACCCCGCCACTGGTAAAGGAAGTACCGTTTCTTGTTCATGCGTTCTTACAACGATTCCTCCTTGCATCGCACTCACTTCATTTGCAACGGTTGCCATCAGCTCATCATCATTCCCAATGACCATCAAGTTGTGCGAGTCGTGAGCAACAGTCATTGCCATCGCTACTGGTTGCTTAAATCCAACACCGGACAGAACCCCGAGCCTTGATTGCCGTTTTTACCATGTCGTTCAATGACAGACATCTTACACACTTCATCGGACAATACGAGTTTATTTTTTTGAACGTTTAAATCAACATGCTGTTCTTTCGTATCTACGTGATTTTCACGTACGCCAATCGTTCGAACTGTCACGGTTCCATCGCTAACTGGAGCGTTAATTTCGAAATCTTTAGCTTCTACCGTGCGCTCAAGCTTTACTGATTGAATTGCTGATTGTGGCCAATCGAATGCTGGTAAATCAACGACCATTTCATTGTTCTTAGCAACGACAGTACCTGCTGCAATTGTCGTTTCAACATTAATTTCATTTAAAGAGCCTTCGAGTAAGACCATATCAGCATAGCGACCAGGAGCAATTACACCGACATCATTTGATAAACCAAATCGTTCTGCAGTATTAATCGTTGCCATTTGAATGGCAATAACTGGAGGAACGCCTTGCATAATCGCATGACGGATTACAAAGTCAATGTGACCTTCATCTACAAGTGATTCTGGACTTCGGTCGTCTGTGACGAGTACCATTCTTCTCGTATTGATATTATGTTCTGTGAATGCTTTAATCGTTTCTGCCACATCGTGCCATGCAGAACCTCGACGTAATTTCGCGTATTGACCGAGACGAATCCGTTCAATCACATCTTCTGCGGTGGTACACTCATGATCACCACTAATGCCAGTGCTCACATAAGCGGACAGTTTCACATCGTCACTTGCAGACCACGTATAGTGACCGTCAGCAACTTTTCCTGCACGCAACGTCTCACGAATTTCACCGAGCATCTTTTCGTCACCATACACAACGCCTGGGAAGTTCATCACTTCACCGAGTGCAACCATATCGTCTCCCCACGTAAACGCTTCGGCAACTTCATTCGGTCCAATCTCAGCACCGTTTGTCTCAAACTCCGGACCTGTTGATGGAACGCAAGAAGCGACTTGCATGTATGCGGCCATTGGCGTTTGTCTTGCTTCTTCGAGCATTAACTTTAATCCTTCAAGTCCGAGTACATTCGTAATCTCATGGGCATCAAAGAATCCACCCGTTGTCCCTTTTGATAAGACGGCACGCGCAAACTGCGTAGGTGTAATCTGACTGCTTTCAATATGACAATGTCCATCTAAAAACCCTGGAGATAAGTATTTTCCTTGCGCATCGATGACGAGCGTATCGTCACCGATCGTATGTGAAGCGTCTTTTCCTACATAGGCAATTCGTGATTGATGAACAGCAACATCTCTCCCTTCAAGTAGCTCACCTG
This sequence comes from Geomicrobium sp. JCM 19055, assembly GCF_000698185.1. NCBI lineage: Bacteria > Bacillati > Bacillota > Bacilli > Caryophanales > Geomicrobium > Geomicrobium sp. JCM 19055. The sequence continues at coordinate 54,942 of NZ_BAXL01000011.1, read as the reverse complement.
TCGTTACACTAACAAGTGTTGCATTTTGAATGACGAGCGTTGCTTTCATTTCCCCTCTAGCTGTTTGATTTAACTCGACAAGGCACTCTTCTTGCTTCTGGCGTTGATACATTCCTATTCCTCCTCATAATCTATAGAATAAACTTCAATTGTTTTACGTTGCTAGTTGTTGACGTACCTGCTCTACAGAAAATGTCATCACCCATTCTTTAATCTCTCGTTTATGAATAACAAACGTCGATAACGAATAATGCATCGGTCGTAATGCACGATAAAAAGCCATCGATGGGTTTTCAACAAGGCTTCTACGATAAACGATTGATAACCTTGTGCATAAAAATCCTCCATCGCTCGTTTCATCAATGCCTTACCAATTCCTTTTCGCTGTACGCCTTCCAATAAGTATAAAGCATAAACTTGTGCATGTGCTTGAACGTTTTTACTTCTTCCGATTGAAATGAATCCGATAATATTATTTTGATCATTACTTGCAACATAGGTCATTTCCATCCCTGCGTTAATTCTGCTTTCCATAGTGTTGCCCTCTCATCTACTTGTAAGCTATTAAGAAAAGAAGTAGGCACGATTCCTGGGTAGGTCGTTTTCCAACTACTTACATGGACATGCGCGACCTGTTTTACGTCTTCTAGCTTAATTTCTCGAATGTGTACGTTCATTTATTTTAGACAGTCCCTTCTCATTATGTGCTCTACGAAAAAGATCATTCATCTTTATAAAAGCTCTACACAGCAAAACGATATTGGTTTTTTTTGTATCTTTAGTCTATAATAAAAATGAAAATTGTAAATCAAACCACTAGAGGTGTCGCAAGACTGAGAGGGGCTCTTATTGCCCTAACTCTTCGAACCTGACCTGGATCATACCAGCGTAGGGAAGTGGGAACGGTCCTTCTTATCACTTGTTTTATTGGGACCTGTCTACCTACATCCCCCTGTGGCAAAAACAGAAAGGGGATATTTTTGTGCAAACAAGAACATTAATCATGGTCGAAATTGCTCTGATGACTGCATTAGCACTTATACTTGATCGTATTGAATTTAGCGGTCCATGGGTAATGGGAGGATCGATAACACTTGTGATGTTACCGATTTTTGTTATGGCATTTCGTCGAGGCGTTAAAGTCGGTGTAGCAACCGGATTACTTGTCGGGACGCTAAAGCTCGTTCTCGCTCATCGATTCTCCACCCTGTACAGGCGCTATTGGATTACCCCGTTGCCTTTGCAGTCGTTGGACTTGCAGGACTGTTTACACTACGTAATCGTAAAGGGGAACTTGCGATTAAATGGGCAATCGTTGGGCTTTTTGTAGCAAGCTTCTTGCGTCTATTCGTGCACATCATATCAGGGGTGATTTGGTTTGGTGCTTACACACCTGAAGGATGGAACGTTTGGATTTATTCGATCGTATATAACGCATCTTATATTATTCCAGCAACACTTATTACATTTGGAGTCATTTTCTTAATTAGTAAAGCACAACCGAGTTTCTTTAAGAAAGCCTTACCTGCATCTAAAGTAGACAATCCAATTGCTTCTTAATTTTGTCGCTACTCATCGTTGATGAGTAGCTTTTTTTTCGCATGATTTAAGGAAGATCAGGCAAGATAAGCTTGAGATGTAAAGAAAGGAGTCGCTTATGAAAAGGATTCTTTTTGCATTGTGTAGTTTGCTTCTTTTGTTTACGAGTGGCTTCAATGACGTTCAAGCGAAGTCAAAAGAAGAATGGCAAGACTCTGGTGAAATCGTCTGGAATGTTCCAAGTGAAAGAAAATTAATTGCGATTACATTCGACGATGGCCCACACCCTTTGTACACACCGTTAATTATGGATGTACTTAAAAAGCATCATGCAAAAGCAACATTTTTCGTAATCGGTAAACATGCAGAAAGGTATCCAGAGCTTTTACAACGAGGAATCGAAGATGGACACGAAATTGGGAATCATACGTATGAGCATGTCGGTATGCAAGGGATTTCTGATGATCTATTTCTTCAACAACTCGAAAAAACCGAACAAGCCATTATCGCTGCTACAGGAATTCGCCCTGTTTTCTTCCGCTCAGTCGGTGGCTATTATGATGACCGGCTCATCACATTAGCTGCAGATGAAGGATACCGGACGATTATTTGGTCATGGCATCAAGACTCTAGAGATTGGAAACGCCCAGGTGTAGCCAACATCATTAACAACGTTGCTCCTGGCTCTCATCCAGGTGACATCGTCTTGTTCCATGATGCAGGTGGCAACCGATCTGAAACGGTAAAAGCACTCGATAAAATCCTCGATCAATTAGAAAAAGAAGGCTTTGAATTTGTTACTGTAAGCGAGCTGTTGCTTCATAGTGGTTATGAAGGCATTCCTTCTGAACTGATTGGATTGTAATGTTCGTAAACCTACAAATCATTGACTAAACAAAAGCAAACGAGTCATATAGAATCGTTCGCTTTTTGTTGTTCTAACATCGTTAAGAACGCTTCAACTTGTGGTAACTGTCTATATTCTTTCTCAAACACAACCCACGTCTTGCGCTCTGAGTTAGGGATGAGCTCTACCCGATACCGTTCATCTAAATCTTCCACACTACATGCTGGTAAAACAGCAGCTCCAACTCCAGCTAACGTTAATGCTTTACACGTACCAATGTTGTTCACTTCGAGCATTCGCTCTGGCCATACGTTGTATTGATTTAAGATTGCTTTTCTAACATTCACATGATAGCTTGGTTCGGTTTGAAAAGATAGGAACGGCTTTTGTTGAAGAACTTCCGTTGCTGACATTCCCGTTTCTTTATAAACGAGTGCTAACGATTCCGTAAACCACGGTTGTACCGCCATTCCAATTAAAGGCTCATCGCCACGTACAATCGTAACGTGATGATGCACGACGTCTTTTAATAAGTCTTCACTTAGCCCTGTTTGCATTTCGATTCGTACTTCAGGGAACGTTTTCATATACTCTGCAAGTACGGTTGGTAATACATATTGAGCAACAACGGATGAGACGCCTATTTTCAAGGAACCTGCAACGTGATAATCAACCATAGCTAGTTGATCCTTCGTTGTTTGAACCGCTTGAAGTTGCAGTTTCGCATGTGCAATGACAATCTCGCCCGATGGCGTCGGTACAATACCTGCACTCGTTCGAATAAACAACTCTTGTCCCCATTCATTCTCGATCGTCTTTAACCGCTGACTAATCGCAGGTTGTGAGATGAACAAGTGAGATGCAGCTTTTTGCATAGAGCGGTATTCGTCCAACGCGACGAGTAATTGAAGGTCTTTCATAGAATGTCACCTCGCTTAGATGCTGCTAGATGCCAACTGTTTATTTCGGCATTCAAATCTATATGTATACGTTGCTCCTATTGAAACAATCTGCCCTTCACTTTCTGTTGAATCATACATAAAGGCGTGCCTCGTATTAGTCACAGCTTTTCATTCAAGGAACGCCTTATTCTTTTCATTCGTAAATTTTCTTTACTCGTCCAACCTGTCCATCAGTTAAGCGTACTTTAATGCCGTGCGGATGATGGTTCGACTTTGTAAGTAATTCTTTCACTGTCCCTTGTGTCGTCTTGCCTGTTCGTTGATCAGCTTTCAATACGATATCCACAACTTTACCAGGTGTAACGTCTGAGCGCGTTTTCCCATCCATGTTGTTCATTCCTCCTTCACTCACATATCGTATCATGAATTGGAGGAGTGTTGCCTGTTTACGTATTCCTCTAACGCCTCTTGCCACGGTCTAGGCTTTGGGAATCCGTTTAGACGTAGTGCTCGGTGAGCTAATACAGAATAGTATGGCCTTGGGACACCCTTCATATGAAGCTCTTTACGTTGAATTGGACGCACTGGAACGTCTGTTTTTGTGTATTGAATAATTTCATTTGCCCATTCATATCGTGAACAGCTACCTTGATTTGAAAAATGATACGTTCCGTACGCTTTTGTGTTCATAAGTTGTTGAATAAAACGAGCGAGATCATACGTATACGTCGGCGTACCAATCTCATCACTGACGACTTGCAACTCATTTACTTCGCGAGCTCGTTGAATGATTTTACTTACAAAATGATGGCCATCTTCTCCATATAACCACGACGTACGAACCGTATAAGAACGAGGATGAAAATGGGCAACCATTGACTCACCGGCGAGTTTAGATTGCCCGTATACTGTAAGTGGATTTGTTTGATCAAACTCTGAATACGGCTTCGTTTGATTCCCTTCAAATACAAAGTCCGTACTGACGTAAACGAGACGTGCACCAACATCTTTTGCAGCAATGGCTACATTTCTCGTGCCATACGTATTCACGGCATAAGCATCGTCTATATTCTCTTCGGCGGCGTCGACGTTTGTATATGCTGCCGCATGAATGACTACGTCGGGTTTTTCTTTTGTGAAGATCTGATAGACTTCTTCAAGCATCCGAACATCACATCGCTTACGATCCATCGGCACAACATTATAGCCTGCAATCAACAATTGCTTGACGAGTGCGTTCCCTAGTTGACCTCCAGCACCGGTCACGAGTACTTTATGGATACTCACGATTTATCCCCTCTTTCAAGGTACCATTCAATGGTTTCAATGAGACCTTGCGCAAACGTTGTCTGAGGTTGCCACCCTAACTGTTGTTGAATCTTAGATGCATCAATTGCATACCTTTGATCATGACCAGGCCGATCTGACACATAAGAGATGTTCGAATGAGGCAAGCCAAAATAGTCTAGAACATGTTTTGCCACTTCATTATTCGTCCATTCATTCGTACCGCCAATATTGTACACGTCCCCAATCGTCCCTTTTTGAAGAACGAGTAAAATGGCTCGAACATGATCTTTTACGTATAACCAATCACGTATGTTTTTACCGTCCCCATAAATCGGTAACGACAGTTGTCTGTTCGAACGCTCGATTAACGTTGGCAACAATTTCTCTCCGTGTTGATGAGGACCATAATTGTTCGAACAACGTGTAATATTCACCGGTAATCCGTGCGTCTCATAATACGACCGTACGAGTAAATCAGCTCCTGCCTTACTTGCCGAATAAGGATTGTTCGGTTGCAACACGGATTGTTCAGTAAACAGCTTCAAATCATCAAAAGATAGTGATCCGTACACTTCATCTGTTGATATTTGCACATAGCGGATGCCGCCACATTTTCTTGCCACTTCGAGCAATGAATGGGTACCTGCAATGTTCGTACGTAAAAACGGAGCACTATCTTGGATACTTCTGTCAACGTGTGATTCTGCAGCGAAGTTCACGATCGCTTCAATGTGATGATCGTAAACCAGCTGAAGCATCGTGTCATGATCACAAATGTCCGCTTGAACGAACAGATATCGACCTTCTTTCTCTACTTCTTGAAGGTAAGAGAGGTCTGCAGCATACGTTAGCCGATCCACATTCACGATCGTAATTGAAGGGTCTTCTTCTAAAGCATGAAGAATAAAGTGACTGCCGATAAAACCCGCTCCACCAGTAACTAGAACGTTCATACTCACCCTCCTCGTTCGTTATCAATAATTGAGAGCAAATACTGACCATACGCGTTTTTCTTTAACGGTTCTGCCAGTCGCCTTAATTGTTCTTTGGAAATGAACGATTTTCGATAAGCAATCTCTTCAATACATGCAACCTTAAGACTTTGTCGTTCTTCAATCGTTTCAATGAAAGACGATGCATCCAGCAGCGATTGGTGTGTTCCTGTGTCCAACCAAGCAAACCCTCGCCCTAATTGTTCAACATGCAACTTGCCCTCATCTAGATATCGCTGATTCACTGCTGTAATCTCTAATTCACCACGTGCAGATGGAGTAATGTCTTTTGCATATTGAACGGCCTGTTGATCGTAAAAATACAACCCTGTGACGGCAATCGAAGATTTTGGTTGTTCAGGCTTCTCTTCAAGCGAAACCGCTTTGCCCATCTGGTCGATTTCGACTACCCCAAAGCGCTCTGGTCGTTTTACTGGATAGCCAAAAACAATCGCACCTTCCTTTAACTTAGATGCGCGTTGAACAACACTAGAAAACTGACTTCCATAAAAGATGTTATCTCCAAGAATTAACGCTACAGAATCACCATCAATAAATGACTCTCCTAAAATGAGCGCCTCAGCAATTCCTTTTGGTGCTTCTTGCACTTTGTACGTAATGTTTAATCCAATTGAAGAACCGTCCCCAAGCATCTGTTCAAACCTTGGTGTATCTTGTGGAGTACTTATAATTAAGATTTCACGAATATCTGCGAGCATGAACACCGACAACGGATAATAAATCATCGGCTTATCGTAAACAGGCAGCAATTGTTTCGAAACAACACGGGTAAGTGGATAAAGTCGTGTACCGTCTCCCCCAGCTAAAATAATTCCCTTCATCGCCTCACTCTCCCCCTGTTCGTTTAAGTTGGAAAATGACTTGATGCATTTTTGCAAATGAAGTTAACTGGCCGAGCTGAAACCCATGCTTTCTACCCGCTTCTTCGACGTCTTGTAAAAACAAGTTCGTTCGCTCATCTTGGTCGAGTTGTGTATACGTCTTTAGCTGCAATTGAAATGGCTTATCAGCAAACAATTGATCTACGCTGTATGGAGTAAAAAAATCGCACATGCTGTGCATCAAGTACTCCTGACTGTGCATACGTCCATTGGCCTTGTAACATTTGCATCATAACTTCCCCGTGGCATACATTTGGTACGCTACAAACAAGTACACCACCAGGCTTTAGAATCTGACTGACCTGGTCAATAAATGTCCACGGATCAACAATTTTTTTCAAGGACGTTATGCAACACAACAGAATCATATTCAGAAGATAGTTGTGTAAAGTCAATTTGGTCGTAACTGTCTGGAAGTTGCACATAATCGAAATGGCTTTGTGCCATCTTACCGATCATTTCACGTTCTTCTATTCCATGAATCACAACATCATGATTACGGTTGCGATAATCAAGCCCTGTTGCGCCTGCACCACAACCGATTTCAAGCACCTTGCGACTGTTTGGTGCAATCAAATTAACGAGTTCAATTCTTGGGAACATGAACGTCGTAATATCCGCTCCCCATTTATCGATAAACGTTTGTTTGTTTCGAATATACAAATCATAAATATCAATATCTTGATTCGCTTGAAACGTCGCATGACCGTGGTGATGTACGAACGAGTCTTGAACAATCTTTAATTCATATCCTTTCGTAAACATTTGCGTGGATAAATCATCATCTTCAAATGACCCATCGTATAACGCTCATCAAATCCTCCAATTTCGTCAAGCAGTTGCTTTTTAACGAGCAAACAGAAGCCAACGAGCCGGAGAACACGCTTCGTCTCTCCTTTGTATTGGTTGCAATGTCTGATCGAAAATTCATCCAGTTCATCAATCGATTCATAATCAACACTGGTCCACTGTGCCCCAGACACATAATTGCTCATCGGTCCTACCATGCTACTTGATCTGTCTCATGCAAGGCTTTTCGCAACGGCTCTAACCAGTTCGGAGTTAACACCGTATCATTGTTCAAAAACAAAACATCGGCCCCAGTGGCGACATTCAACCCTTGATTGCACCCTTTTGCAAACCCTTGGTTCTTCTCATTATCAATAAAAATAACGTCCGACAACGATTGAATGTATGCTTTTGTTCCATCGCTCGAACCGTTATCTACGATGATCAATTCATAATCGTCTCGCTTCGTATGTTTATAAAGACTATCAATGCATTGCTTCGTTTTATCAAGTTCATTGTACGTAAGCACAACAATGCTCGTAATCATTTAAACACCTCCGTTTGTTATTCTTATGTGAGGTGCCCATGAACGTGAAACCATCTACATTATATTTTTCTCGCACGCATAACATATTGGTATGCACTTCCCCGTTCAACGAGCGTTGTTGTGTCGATTCCAAACTCTGAACCGACTGCTTTTAAACGTTCTAACAATTGAACTTGATTCCCTTGAACGAGAGGAATGTATTGAAAAGCTTCAAATTCAAAGCCATTCTCAACAAACATTTTATGAATCTCATTTACAGTAAAGAAACGCATATGGGTTTGATCCATTAACCCCATTTTCGTATACGTAAAGTTTCCCCTTAACAATTCTTCAATAATGGAGACGTGATTAATGTTAGGAATACTTGCACATACGACTCCACCTTCTTCTAAAAAAAGGATGAACTTTACGTAACACAGCCCATGGGTCGACTAAATGTTCAAGAACATCGCCAAAAACAACGACATCAAAGGTTTCATCTGGATACGGCCACGCTTCATCTTCGATGTTTCCATAATGAACACGATCAAGTACTTTTTTTGCTTTCGTAGCGGCTTCCTTAAATGCCTCGATTCCTGTAACATAGGCGCCATTCCGTTCTTTTAACACTTCCCCTAACCTACCTGATGAACATCCAATATCAACAATTCGTTTTGCCTGTTCAGGAATTAAATTTACAAGCACTGTATTGTAAGACTGATAATACGTTTCGTCTTTTTGATTATAAAAATCACTCACCACTCACGCCTCCTCGCCACACTTTTGTGCAAATGCTTACCATCTTTAGCGTATGTAGTGACAAGTTGTACATATGTAGAACTTTTTTTCAACGAAAAAAAGCTTGAAGACCGTAGTTCGTCTTCAAGCTTTTATATACTTAAATGTTGTTTATATGCAGCATCTAATTGTTCCGTTGTTAGCTCGTAAAGTTGCTTCCCATCAACCTTATACACTTCCAACTCTAACAATTCCTTCATAAGGAAGTCTTTGTTCATTCCTTGATCAAACTGTGTCATTCGTGTTCGACCCTTTCCGTATATATTCTCTATGGACTTGAGGGCGTATTGGGTTAGTTATCTATACCCTAGAAGTTGGAAAATCAAACACGAAATTGAAGAACAATGCAAGGCTGGGTTGCGTAGGCTATTGTATTACCTCATACATTTACAGCTTGTTTTAGTCGCTTCCCTGGTTTAAAAGCAGGAGACATGCTCGCTTTCACTTCAATCTCTTCACCAGTGCGAGGGTTGCGTACCTTTCTTGCATCACGTTTCCGAGTTTCAAATTGTCCAAAGCCAATTAACTGTACACGTTCTCCATTTTGTAAGTTTTCCGTAATCGTCTCAAAAATAGCATTCACGGCCGTTTCACTTTGCTTTTTCGTTAACTCACTTTTTTTCTGCTACAACACGAATCAAATCAGCTTTATTCATTTTCCTGCCTCCTCAATTTTTTTCCAATGTATTCTTAGTTTTACAACCTAAACTGTCATTTATACATCGAGGAGCTAATTCTTTCATTTATTTTAGGAGGTTATCTTTTGAATGATCGAAAAGAAACTTCGTATATTCATGGTGGTCGCGATCAAAATCATGACCCTTTCGGAAGCTTGACCTCGCCTCTTTATCAAACGAGTACGTTCTCCTTTGATCAAGCTGAAATTGGCGAAGCCGTTTCGCAGGTCTTGATTCAGGATATGTGTATACGCGAATGGGAAACCCAACAGTCACACAATTTGAAGAACGAATTGCCATTGCTGAACAAGCAGAGTGCGCCTTAGCATTCTCATCAGGCATGGCTGCAATTTCTGCTGTACTTTTTACTCACGTAAAATCCGGGGAGCATATTCTTGCTTCTGACGGCATCTATGGGGCGACGTACAGCTTATTAAAACAAATGAAAGAACGGTATAAGATTTCGTTTACGTATGTAGACTTTAACGATCTCGAACACGTTGAAACTAAACTAAAAAAAGAAAACAACATTAGTGTTACTTGAAACACCGATTAACCCTACGATGAAAATGTCCAGCATTACGGCTGTTTCAGCTTTTGCAAAAAAAACATGATTTATTACTCGCAGTTGATAATACCTTCGCTACCCCTTATCTTCAGCAACCGTTGACGTTGGGTGCCGACCTTGTTATTCATAGTGCAACGAAATACATTGGTGGTCACGGTGATGTCATAGCAGGTGTTGTTGCTGGTTCTCATGAATTAGTGAAGGATATTCGCTCGTACGCACAAAAAAAATATTGGAGCTGTACTCAGCCCATTTGATGCGTGGTTGCTTCTTCGCGGTATGAAAACCCTTGCCATTCGTATGGATCGTCACTGTGCCAACGCTAAGAAAATTGCAAGGCGATTAGCGGAACACCCAAAGGTAAAAACCGTGTTATTTCCAGGTGACCCCTCTTTTTCCGATTATGAGTTAGCCCGCACCCAGATGAAGAACAGTGGTGGTATGATTAGCTTCCATATCGATGGCACTAAAGATGATGTTTTTGCGTTTTTAAATGAACTTACCATGATCCACTCGCTGTCAGTCTTGGTGATGCTGAGACACTCATTTCACACCCAGCTTCCACGACGCACGCAAGTATCGCACTGAAAGATCGTAATCGCATGGGGATTACCGATTCGCTGCTCCGTCTTTCTGTTGGACTTGAACATTATGCTGATATATGGAAGGATCTTCGCCAAGCACTTCAAAAATTATCTTGATAAAAAAATCCCCTTGTTCATGATGAACAAGGGGATTTCACTTAACTTAAGCGGACAATGGTCAGACTTGCACCTTGACCACCTTGTAGTACTGCTGCTCCAACTAAACCAAACAATTGCAATGATACTGTATCTCCTGCAGCTAAAGGAATAATTACATCTGCAGCTGCTTCTGTAAGTGCAACTGTTGGTTCAACTGCGGATTGAGGAACACCTGTACCGTTAACGGTAATTTGAGAGCTTAACAGCAATCCAACTGTATAACGTAAGCTGTAACTAACTAAATAGTTACCCGTCTCAGTAATTGTAAACGTCTCATTGTCACCACTAACTGTAACATTGCTCAGACTTTGACCGTCAGGTAATGGAACATCTGTACCTCCAAGAATAACAGCGATCGTAGGAGCTGCTGTATTCGCAGCAAAACCAAAGGTTTCAGTAGGTGCTACTCCACCTGTTGGACCTGTTGGACCAATGTCTCCTGTTACCCCTGTCGCTCCAGTTGGACCAATGTCTCCTGTCACTCCGTTGGACCGATGTCTCCTGTTGCTCCGGTTGGACCAATGTCTCCCTGTTGCTCCGGTCGGACCTGCGTCCCCTGTCGCTCCAGTTGGACCGATGTCCCCTGTTGCTCCGGTTGGACCAACTTCACCCGTTGCTCCTGTTGGACCAGGTTCTCCTGTTGCTCCAGTTGGACCAATTGGACCTGTTGGGCCGGTAACACCTGTTACACCAGTGATGCCTGTGATACCTGTAATACCTGTCGGGAATGTTGGCTGTGTTGGCTGTGTTGGTTGCGTTGGTGATGTCGGGAATGTTGGCGATGTTGGAAACGTTGGGAATGTCGGGATTGTGCCTCCACCAACAAATCCAGGTCCGTTAATTAAGTTGTTGTTAATTCTAATTCCGCGAAAACCTCTATTATTAAATGGATTTCCAAAAGTCATGATTCCACCTCCATTGAGTAAGATGCGATCTCGATTCATCCTATTCAAATGGAGGCAAGCCGGTACCCTCATATACCTATTTATGTTCGACTTGGGTCATCCTTGTTGTTCCGATTGTTCTAGTTCATTAAATATTTTGCGGTTATACAGCACACTCTCGTGATCTGGCATCGTTTCTGCTGCTTTTTCGTTAGCAATTTTGGACTTTTCTAGATCTCCGAGTCGGAAATAACAAACGCACAATTGCAAATGTGGATACCATGTTGAATACGCATGGTTTACGAAATTTAACTGGTCACCTTCTCGTGATTGTACCGCGAGCTGATACCAAAATAGCGATGTTTCAAAGTCTTGTTTTTCTTGAAAGTAATTGCCAATCATGCAACAGCTTTCTGGCCTAGGCTCTTTATATTTCAACGTTCTAAGAGACTGTTCCAACGCCTTTTCTGATTCTCCTAACGCCAAATAAGAATGAGTCATCGCTTGGCAAGCACGAATCTCATCTTCTACCCAACCTTGTTTCGTTTGTAAAAACTGCTCATACCGTTCAATCGCATCTTGATGCCTTCCTTTTTCTCTAAGTTCATTGGCATAATAAAATGTATCCCTCGGCGTAAACGGCTCTTCATTAGCAACATTTGTTCATAGATCTCTAAGTTACGATTTGAATTCGTCGGTTTCGTTTTGACTTCTTTACGATGAAACACTGCGACATCAGAGGTGAGGATGTTTCCACCTACTTGTAAAAACTCGTGAACAGCGCCTTCCCATTTAAACCCACAAGCTTTTTTCACAATTCGATGGCGACGGTACGTAAACATCGGTTCGCCGTTTGAATCAAATGATAAATGGTATTTCATTGATACTGCATCAATCGACTCGTTAAGCTCACTTTTTAGTTTTTTTAGCTTTTTTTGCTCGTCTTTACTGAGCATATCATCGGCATCTAACCACATAATAAATGGTTTTGTTGCTTGGTCGAATGCGTAGTTCCTGGCTTTTGCAAAATGATTCACCCATTCGAAGTCATAAATCTTGTCTGTATACTTTTTTGCAATCTCTTTCGTACGATCTGTTGATCCTGTGTCTACAATAATAATTTCATCCATGTAATCTTTCACAGACGATAAGCAACCATCAAGAACCTCTTCTTCATCTTTTACGATTAAACATAAACTAATCTCAGCCATCTTCGTGCCACTCCTCCCAAAAAGAAAGGTATTTGTGGCATCCTATGTAAAAACAACAAACCTGTGCTTGTGCCTAATAACAAACTCCCCGCCAAAAAACATCCCAGGCATGATTAAACCGTTGCTTGAAATCTCTTTCCTCATAAATAAAACTCTCTGTAAACAAACCATCAAGAAGGCAAAAGTAGCTTGCAATAAATTGCTCTTTTGATAGGTGATGAAACTGATTCTCCTCAATACCCCGGTTATACAATGTCACTAATTGTGCATTCATGCGCTCATCACCATCACGAACAATTGCCTTCACTTCTTTGTGAATGGCGACCGGAGGAAAAATCATAAACCGTTTATACATCATCCCCTCATGTTTTTTAATAATAAACTCACAACTTTGCTCTAGTGATTGTCGGATGTGCTGTTCTAGGTCTTGATGAGTATATGTCTCAATGCTTTTACGTAATTCTTCAATTAACTCGTTCATCACTTTTTCAGCAACAACTAAATACAATTCGTCTTTATTCTTAAAATGATTATAAAGAGACGGTTTCTTAATTCCTACGTTTGCTGCAATTTCTGCAAGCGTCGTCCCTTCATAACCTTTAGAAGCAAACGCCCGCATCGCCTCATATACAATTCGCTCTTTCGTTGACATATACACCAGGCCTTTCCATTGAATTTCATTAATTGAGATGATAAACTAACTATCGTTAGTTAGTAAATATATGGTAAGTTCTACGCTTTGAGGTGAACACGATGAACAAATGGTGGCTCGTAATTATTGCTGCATTCTTTGAAGTTGGTTGGGCAACTGGCTTAAAATACGCAGACAGCTTCGGTACGTGGTCATTAACCGTCATTGCAATTGTCATTAGTTTTTGGTTACTTGTACGCGCAGCAACGTCATTACCGACAAGTACAGTATACGCAATCTTTGTTGCCTTAGGAACTGTCGGAACGGTTGCTGTTGATTTGCTGTTTTTTTTAGCGCTCCGTTTAATCTTTGGATGCTCGTCTTTATTGCTTTATTACTCGTTGGTGTTATTGGTTTAAAGGTTGTAACAGGAACTATTGACGAAGAAGAGGAGGTAAAACGATGAGTTGGACCTTCTTGATTATAGCCGGGTTGTTTGAAGTGGTTGGTGTTACCGGCATTCAAATGATTACAAAAGGCGAACGCAAAAAAGGGTTCCTCGTTCTTATTCTCGGTTTTGCCATTAGCTTTTCGTTACTCGGAATGGCGATGGAAGAAATCCCTCTCGGTGTCGCTTATGCTGTTTGGACCGGGATTGGCACGGTTGGAAGTGCATTAGTTGGAATGATGTTCTACAATGAATCCAAAGATCGACTGCGGATCGTTTTCATCGGAATCGTTGTTGTTGCAGTTATCGGTCTTCGAATTGTGTCTTAAGTTCATGGTCATATAATGAAAGAAGACGTTCATATACTTGAACGTCTTCTTTTTATTACGATTTCGTCTTACGCAATTTTTTTCGCTTCTTTCGTCATTACCATTATTAAGCCAATCATCATTAAAAGCATAATCACTGAGAATGGCAAGCGGCGACAATTAATGTATTCTGTAAGGCTTGTAAGCCCCCGGAATACAAAAGTACGAGTGCGGTTGCCGATAACAATACACCCCAGATAATCTTCAAGCGGTTTGGAGGATTGTTGGAACCATTCGTTGTCAGCATTCCAAGAACAAAAGTCGCAGAGTCTGCTGAAGTTACTAAGAACACAACGAGAGCAAAGATAACCAAAATAGACATCAGCATACCTAGCCCATAATTATCAAAGGTGGCAAACAACATCTGTTCTGTAATGTAGTCAGAAATTACCGCTGTTCCTTCGTGTTCAAGAGCAATTGCCGCTCCACCAAACACTGAGAACCAAATAAATACAATCACAGTCGGAACGAGCAGAACTGCGGTAACAAATTCACGAATCGTTCGTCCCCTTGAAACTCGAGCGATAAAGATACCAACAAATGGTGCCCAAGCGATCCACCATGCCCAATAGAACAACGTCCAATCATTTACCCACTGGCGGTCTTCAACATTGTTCGGTGCAATTCGAAAACTTAGTTGCGGTAAGTTTTGTAAATACATCCCGATTGTATTCGTAAAAAGGTTAAGTACATACATCGTCGGACCCGCAGCAAGTAACAAAATAAACACAACACCGATAACACTCATGTTGAGATTACTAAGTAGCTTAATGCCTTTGTCAAGACCAGACCAAGCTGAAATCAAAAACAAGACAGTTACAATGGCAACAATTCCAACTTGAAGCCAAAAGTTCATATCCCAATCAAAGACGTACGCTAAACCACCGTTAATTTGAGTGGCTCCAAGACCAATCGTTGTTGCTACACCAGTTACCGTTGCTAAAACAGCAATAATATCTGTTGCTTTTCCAATCGGTCCGTAAATTTTATCACCGAAGATCGGGTGTAATGTTGAGCTAATTAACCCTGGACGGTCGTGGCGGAAGTTAAAGTAAGCGAGTGATAACGCCAAAATACAGTACACTGCCCAACCATGTAAGCCCCAGTGAAAGACTGTAAACAAGATTGCATTGCTAACTGCTTCGTCTGTTCCAGTTCCTACATCTCCAATTGGTGCATGAATAGCATAATGACTCATCGGTTCAGCAGCTCCGAAGAATACAAGTCCTACTCCCATCCCTGCACTAAACAACATCGCAAGCCAAGAAACTCGACTAAATTCTGGCTTCTCATCTGGTTTACCGAGCTTCATCTTCGCCATCGGACCAAACATTAAGTACAATGTGACAATTAAAAACAGTGTAACGAGAATAAGATAATACCAGCCAAACGTATTGCTAATAAAAGTCTGCGCTGTAGCCGTCCATTCTTCTAACTGATCAGGAATTATTGAACCAATCAGTACGAGTACTAAGATAATGATTCCAGAAATAATAAATACGCTGTCGATTCGTTTCAATCGATTCATTTTTTGCCTCTCTTCTAGTTGAATGCTCTTCTTATTCTTTCCACAACTCTTCTTTCCTATGAGCAAATAAAAGTCAAAGAGCATCTGTTCACTTACTTACATACGATACAAAAACGGTGTAGGGAGGAACGATGATGATTTCAATATAAACTTCTGAAGAAATTGATAAAATGCTCATCCCTAGTCAACTTGTCGCAAAGATGCATCGCGAGCTTGGACAATTCTTAAAACCTGGGGTTACGACAATGGATGTCGAACATTTCGTAAAAAAAGTTCGCAGAACGGTCCGGTGCCCAGTGCGCACAAATCGGTTATTTAGATTATCCGTATGCGACGTGTAGTTCCGTCAACGATTGTATTGCGCATGGATTTCCCGATCATTCACCATTAAAAGATGGTGATGTCGTTACGATTGATACGGTTTTCGATGTCGCTGGCTGGAAAGGTGATTCTGCTTGGACGTACTGTATTGGTCGTACAACGCCACAAACTGATCACTTAGTGTATGTAGCAAAGCAATGCTTATTAAAAGGGTTAGAACAAGTAAAACCTGGTAACTATACCGGCGACATCGCATACGCCATTCAAACGTATGCCGAATCATTCGGATACGGGGTCGTCGAAGACCTCCTTTCACATGGGATCGGTCGTGAGATTCATGAAGAGCCATTCTATCCTCATGTCGGTCAACCAGGTACAGGTACGGAGCTTACACCTGGGATGGTGCTTACCGTTGAACCGATGATTAATGAGGGAACTCCCTTTTCTTCATTGACGAAGACGGGTGGTCCGCTCGCACGCTTGACGGTCTTAATTCTGCTCAATTCGAGCACACTGTCGCCATTACGGATCAAGGTCTACGTATATTAACCGATCAAGAATCGTAACCGTTTTATACTAATGCTTCTTCTTACCCGAAAACGTATTATCACGAAACCAGTAAATGAATTCTCATCAAATTTTAATGAACAACTCAGGTCATCTTCATCTCCTTTGGGTACTGTATAACTACAACCTCAAAGGAGAGATGATCCATGAGAAAACAAACATTTGCTTTTAGCATCCTCGCTAGTTCATTGCTCATTGCGGCATGCTCAACAGGACAAGCATTAGAAAATAATCAATCATCCGTCGACCGCCAAACTGCTATTAACGTTGGAGATGACTCGAGTGACTCAAGTAAAGATGAAAGTCAATCATCGTCAACAAGTTCTGAAATCAGCACAGAACAAGCAAGTCAAATTGCCACTGATTTACTCGGCGGTACAATTGAAAAGGTTGATCGTGATGTTGAAGATGGCGTAACCGTCTATGAAGTTGAGCTCTATAGCGGTCAAGAAGATTTCGACGTAGATATTGACGTAGCGACTGGAGACATTCTGAACATTGACGGGAATTTATTAGAAGCTGAAAACACAGTAGACGTTAGCATCTCAAAAGAAGAAGCTGAAGACATTGCCCGTAACCAAACTGGTTTAGCCGACATCGCCCAAATTGAACTCGAAATGAAAAACCAATCCTATGTATACGATATTGAAATGCTCTCAATTGATGATGATACAGACATCGTCATCGACGCGAATAGCGGAGACGTCTATTCTATGGACACTTCCATTGCAACAAAAGGAGCTGATGCGTTCAAAGATGCCAATCTAATGCCTCGATCCGAATTAGAATCTATTCTCGTTGAACAATTCGGTGAAGATTTAACAATTAAAGATCTTGATCTCGACCGTGAAAATGGAAAATTTATGTACGAAATAGAAATTATAGCAGATAACGTTCGTTATGAGCTAGTGGTGGATGCAGAAAGCGGAACGCTACTTGAACAAGAAATCGATGATTAATAAACAAAAAGAGCTTTGCATGGGACTGTTCCATGCAAAGCTCTTTTGATTGAAATATGTTGATAAACTACTGGGTACCTTTTAGTAACCAGCTTCTTCTTCAGTAATCGTTACTCCAGAAATATCAAACACACCAGTTGATAGTTGGAGGAACCCTTCCACATTGTCAGCAATACCAATTCGGAAGTCATCATGAACGGTGAAGATTTTTGGAGCTTCATTAATAATGATTTGTTGTGCTTCTGCATACAACTCAACACGAGCGTCTTCGTCTACTTCAGAGCGAGCAGCTTCTAAAAGCTCGTCAACCTCTGAATTGCTATAGAACGTTCTGTTACCTGATGCCCCATGTTCTTCTGTATGATACAGAGAGTACATACCGTAGTCTGCATCACCCGTTACTGTTGTCCATCCTAAAATGACCATGTCATGCTCACCATTTGCAGATGCATCGAGCAAAGAACTCCACTCACGTTGGTCAATCGTCACATTAATATTGAATTCACTCAATTGATCTTGAATGATCTCTGCGAGTTGAACACTTAATTCATTCTCTTCACGCACCATTACTGATACGTCAAACCCATCTTCATGTCCAGCTTCATCTAACAACTCTTGTGCCTCTTCTGGATTGTATTCTAGGGGCTCTAATCCATCGCTATAGCCAAATACGAGCGGGTTTAATGGTCCAATTGCCTCAGACCCGTACCCTTCATAAATCGCTTCTACAATTGAAGATTTATCAATGGCCTTTGCAACTGCCACACGCACATTCACATCATCAAATGGTTCAGACTCATTGTTAAATCCGATATAGTCTAGGCGCAGACTTTCAACCGATAACACGTCTGCTCCTTCCATGTTTTCAATTTGACTCATATTAACTGGTTCAATATTCTCTGCTACGTGAACTTCCCCTGTATCAAGTTGACCAATTCGAGTGAGTTGCTCTGGAACAACTAAATACGATGCCGTATCGATTGCTGGTAAGTCACCCCAATAATCTTCGTTTCTCGTTAACAAAATTTCAGTACCTTGATTCCAGTTCTCTAATTGAAAAGGTCCTGTACCTACAGGCTCAAGGTCTAGGTTACGCTCACCATTTTCTTCTTCTTCAATTGCTTTTGGACTAATCATTCCACCACCATCATGTGCAAGGTTAGCAGCGAGTGGTGCAAATGGATATTCTGTCGTAATTTCAACGGTGTAATCATCGATCACTTCAATGTTCTCAATCATTTCATACATAAAAGCTTTTGGAGAAGCAACATCAGGATCAATAACTCGTTCGAGTGTCCGCTTAACTGCTTCACCATTAAATGGTTCGCCGTCTGTAAATGTCACATCTTCTCTAAGAACGAACTCCCACGTTAATTCATCAGTTTGCTCGAAGCTTTCTGCTAGCTCCGGTATTAATTCCATATTCTCATCATGATTCACTAATCTTTCGTAAATGTTCGTCCGCACGTGAGAAGAGCTCGTGTCGTTCGATCCGTGTGGATCAAGGTCTACTGCATCACTCATCATTGCAAGTCGAAGGTCCCCGCCTTCAGTCGCAGTACTAGTGTCACCTTCTACATCATCGTCTGTTTCTTCTCCACCAGCATCTGTATCCGGTTCTACCGCGTCTTCATCGACCGACTCATCGCTTGAACATGCTGCTAGTGCGCCAACAATCGTTAGTGCTACAACCCCGCTAGCGAAACGCTTTTTGAATTTTTTCACTTTTAACCCTCCTAGTAACTTTCCCACAAAGTGATCATGACTATTGTAGCTTTTTCTCTTTATTCAGACAAGCATGTATTTTAGCATATTTACTAATCCAAATAAAATGCAGGAATAATCCTGCATTTTACCGTTCTGAGAATAACTCCCATTCGCCATCTTGAATGATCACATACACTTCACCATGTTCAGCCGTTCCGAATAACTCAATCCCCAGATCTTCAAAGCGTTCTACAACTTCATCATGTGGATGACCATATTCATTATCAACGCCCGCTGAATAAATGGCCACTTCAGGATCAACCGCTTGTAAAAAGGCTTCACCATTTGACGTGCTAGAGCCGTGATGACCGACGTGGAAAACATCTGCATCTAACAATTCTGGTTGTTGCATCATGTTCTCTTCCGCTTCACGCTCAGCATCCCCTGTGAAAAGAACGGATACCCCGTCATACGTCACACGCATTGCAAGTGATCCATCGTTAAGGTTACTCGTTAGCTCATAAGGTTTAAAACCTCAAATTCAAATCCAACGATCGTCGCCACATCACCAGGACTTGGTTCTTCATATGCAGCTTCACTTTCAAGAACTGCATCAATCACACGTTCATACGTTGCAGATGTATGTTCTTGACCGTTCATCCACACTTCTTCGACTTGATAATTCTCTAAGATTACATCCGCTTGCCCGATGTGGTCGGCATGAGGATGGGTTAGAATGAGTAGATCAATATCCTGTACCCCATCAGCCTCTAAATACTCTAAAACGGCCGGGTCGTCATGCCTGCCTGTATCAATTAAAATCGTCGTTTCTTGATCTCGAAGTAACGTACTGTCCCCTTGACCGACGTCATAAAAAAACGACTTCTGCACCTGACATTGATATTGACTGTGCTTCTTCAGTAGTTGATTGATTCAACTCATTGTCACAGGCTGTCAACACGGTGATCAGTAACAAACTAAACATCAATTGTATTACCCTCATTACTCAAACCCTTCCCTTTTCACTCTTATATGAGCATAATCATACAGGCGAACGAACGTTTGAGTCAATCAGACATTTGCCCTTCGTTTCATCTGGTGGCAAAATAGAAGATAGGACTTATTTTCATAACGGAGGGCGATTATGACTACGATTGAACAAACATTAGCAGCAAAGCGCGAGCAACACTTAAAAGAGTTAAGCGACTGGTTATCGATTCCAAGTGTGAGTGCGCTATCTGAGCATAAAGAAGATATGACAAGAACGGCACAATGGACGGCAGACCAACTAACAACAATTGGACTTGAGAACGTTGAAATTATGCCTACGAAAGGACATCCTGTCGTTTACGGTGAGTACCTTCAACACGATGATAAGCCGACCGTATTAATTTACGGTCACTATGACGTACAACCCGTTGACCCAATTGAACTATGGGATACACCTCCTTTTGAGCCTGACATTCGTGACAATAAAATTTACGCTCGTGGAGCCACCGATGATAAAGGTCAAACGTTCATGCACATCAAAGCTCTTGAAACACTCAAAGCTGTGCACGGCGAGCTTCCGATCAATGTGAAAGTCATGATTGAAGGCGAAGAGGAAATTGGAAGTCCGAACCTGGATGCCTTTGTTGAGCAATATAAAGAAAAACTAAAAGCAGACGTACTTGTCATTTCCGATACGACAATGATTGAAAAAGGTAAGCCAACCGTTTGTTATGGATTACGAGGATTAGCTGGATTGCAAGTTGACCTTAAAGGCGCAAAGGGCGACCTTCACTCTGGTCTCTACGGCGGAGGCGTACAAAACCCTCTACACGCACTAGCTTCTTTGCTTTCTAGTATGCACGATGATAAAGGTCGAGTAACTGTGGAAGGCTTTTACGATAACGTGATCCCACTAACGGATGAAGAAAAAGCGGCATATGATGCGCTTAATTACGATGAATCTGCTCTCATCGAAGAGTTGAAAGTTCCGGAGTTATTCGGGGAAGAAGGCTATTCGTTTCTAGAACGCACATGGGTTCGACCTACTCTTGAAATCAATGGTATGTTCGGTGGATTCCAAGGCGAGGGGATTAAAACCGTTCTTCCAGCCGAAGCTTCCGCGAAAATTAGTTGCCGCCTCGTACCAGGACAAGATCCTGATGACATTGTTGAACGTTTGGACGCCCATATAGAGAAACATATGCCAAAAGGGGTCACATTTACGACTACACCTTTTGATAAAGGCAAACCATTTGTAACGCCATACGATCACCCTGCTATTCAACGTGCAGGCGAAGCGCTAGAAGAAGTATATGGAGAGAAAACCGCATACACACGTATGGGTGGTTCCCTTCCAATTGCTGAGACATTTAGTGAAATTCTAGATTTACCGATCGTACTTATGGCTTTGGCCTTCCGTCAGAGAACTTCCATGCTCCAAATGAGCATTTTCATTTAGAAAACTTCGATCAAGGATTGCGTGCAATTTGCAACTACTATGAGAAACTAAGCAAAACTGGATTATCTTAATTAAATTGAAAATCTAAGAAGAAACGCACACTCTTTTTTTAAAAAGAGTGTGCGTTTCTAATTTGCATGAATCATTCGTTGAACATAATGAGTGATCATCTTTTTACTTTGATCTCGATTGATTTTGCTTGGTTCGAGATACAAGTTTAATGCCATTCCGTTAATAAAGGCATATAAGCTTTCTTCTTCAAGTGTTGGATCGTGATTCAATACGTAACCTTCTTTTCGAAGAAAGACAATCACATCTTTTACACCTTTTTCAAGTCCGACATGATCTAGATCAAAGTCTTCTTGCGTTTTTCCATAAGCTACAAATGCGAACCACACTTCCATTTCAAGTCGAGTTTCTTCATTTGTCGGTACAAACTCTAGTAAATAAGCAACCGCTTTTTCAATCGGTGCTAATCCCTTTTCATTCACCCTCTCTAATCGTGAGATAAATCGCTCTTTCACGAGATTTAATGCGAACACGTACAGACCTTCTTGTTTCGAAAAATAGTGCCGCAAAGCGCCTGTGATAACCCCGCTTCTTTTGCAATATTCCTCGATGTTGCATGCTGAATTCCGTACTTACTAATCAACTTCCAAGTCGTTTCTGCAATAATTTGTTTTCGTTTTTCGTGGTCTACAATTTTTGGCATGTACTTAGTATATCATCTTTTTAATTCAACCGAATTAAAAAAATTGCTTTATGCACGCACGGCGTGTTATCTTTTATTTAACTCAATTGAATTAAAAAAAAGGGGACGCTGTTATGAATGACATCCTGGTTCATTACCAGTGGGAAATTTTTATCGCGATCGAAATCATCAGTTTTTTTATGCTTATTGTTATTCGGATATAGTCGATACAAACTAAAAAAAACACAATTATCAATAGGGTTTATTATCGCTTTTATTGCATTAACCGGATTTGAGGCTGTGCTTGCATGGTATGTATTTGCACGTACAGGTGAAATTGCTGCTTTTCAAATCATCGTTTCCTTGTTCGTACTCTATGCACTAACATTTGGATTTCACGATTTTAAACGGTTAGACCGTTGGATGCGAAAGAAGATTGATGCTGATCGTCTCTTAACAACAAAAGACTACGAAGTAATGGCAAGGCAAAAAGACCCGACTGTACAAGCAAAGCATTACCTCGTGACATGGATGACACATGTGGCTGTCTTTCTAAGTGTACAAGTCCTGTTCTTCGGATTAAGTGGGTTAGACATTCACGACTCTGCAAATTATTTAACTGATTTGGATTGGTTAGGTAGCGAAAGCTACGAAGCAACACCGTACGATAATCAAACCTTCCATTCCGTTTCAATGATTTGGGGCATTATACTCGTCGTCGATACGATTGTCTCTGCTACGTACGTTTTCCAAAAAAAAGATAAGAAAAAGCGAGGCGCATAACGATGTATAAGTTCTTTAACGTTCTATTAATCATCGGCATTATTCTTACCGTATTTCGCCTAGTCTCCCAGCTCGATGCCTTTCCATCATTTCCTGGGGATGAGCTTTTTGATCAATTCTCTGTCCCGTCAATCATCATTTTAATCGCAGGAATTATCGGCACGTCTGTGTTAAAACCAAAGAAGAGCGATTAAGTTACACGGTCATTAGACCAAATCCATGCATAAAGAAATGGCCCAGTCGTTCACTTACAAGTTGAACAACTGGGCCATTTTCTGTTTTGTCCACAGATCGCCTTCTCTATACAGCCTGCACTTGTGCTTTTCGTTTGTGTACGACCTTTGCTAAGACAATTCCAAGTTCATATAGTAAAATGAATGGAATCACAACAAGAATATCTGTTAAAAAGTCAGGTGGCGTAATGAGTACAGAAATACATAGCAAAGCAAAGTAAGCATACTTTCGCACTTTTCCTAGTGAGTATGGGTTGAGCAAGCCAAATGATGTGAGTGCCATAATAATTAAAGGAAGCTCAAACAAAAAGCCCGCTGGAAGAGTTGCCATTAATACAAAGGAGAAATATTCCGAAGCCGTAATCATCATGTCAAAATGAAGTTCTCCAAGTTCAGTTAAGAACGCAAATGCTAACGGATGGATAACAAAAAAAACCCAAAGCAAAGCCCAATGATAAAACAAACAAAAATCGCCGGTATGTATTGGAACAAAATACTTGCTTCTTTTGTGCTAAGAGCAGGCTTTACGAAACGCCAAGCTTCGAATGCTAAATACGGTGCACAAAAACCTAACCCTAATACTCCTGCAAGTGTAAAGTACAATTTGATGGCATCTAATGGGCCAAGCATCACAAGCTCTCGATCTCCTATTAAGAGATCCATATAAAGCCTCAATGCGAAAAACAGCACAATAAAGATAAATGCATACACGAACAGTGAGCGAAGTACCGCTCCTCTTAACACCGTGATGTGTTCTAACGCCGGTTGTTTTTCAAGTGATTCTGTTTGAGACATTGTTCAATTCCTCCAAACGTTCAATCAGTCTCCTCATAACTTACCCATCTCTCTTTATTGACATACGAAATGAGGAATAGTTATCCTCATTTACGTAAAAACTGGAATTGAACTCAACTATTGGAAGGATGTTACAACCTATGACAGCAACAAAAATGGAGCATCAACAATTGCTCAACCTCGTCAGTGAATTAATGACTCTTGAACATAGTGCTTCTTTATTAAAATGGGACCATTATACTCACGGTTCCAAAAAAAGGGCTACATACACGTGCAAACGTGATGGGCCAACTTGCAGAGCGTACACATACACTAATGACCGGCCAAACAAACGCAACACTTCTTCAGGAAGTCGTCATTGAAGAAGTTCCAGAAGCAATGCGTCCAACTGTTCACTATTTGCAAAAAGAAAGTACAAGACTTAATAAAATCCCGAGAAAACTGTACACTTCTTATGAGAAAATGGCGGCCAAAGCGCCTGCACTGTGGCAAGAAGCGAGACAAAAAAAATGACTTCTCCCACTTCAGACCACTCTTCGATCGCTTCGTGATCTGGCAGATGGACCTTGCTGATGAACTTGGGTATACGACGAACCGTTATGACGCCATTCTTGAACTTCGTCAAGAAGGATTAACGACGTCAAAACTCGACCAATGGTTTGAACGCATCAAAAAAAGAGTTAACACCACTCGTACAATATGCCAAAAGCTCTGACAAGAAAATTAAGACAGGCTTCCTTTATGACGATATTGATGAGTCCACACATCAATCACTTCTCAATGATGGTCTAAAGCGATTAGGGTTTGATTTTGAAGCAGGTCGAATGGATACTGGTCATACTTCCTTGACCGTTGCCATACAACCCGATGATGTTCGAATTGCTTTTCCTTACGCAACATCAGAACTCAGGAATGTATTCCCGAAACTGTTCAGTGAAGCGGGCGAAGCAAGCTTTTCACAAAACTACGAAACGCTTCTTCAAGGAGAAACAGACCCATCAACAAAACTTGCTCATCGCTTGTTATTCGAAAAGTTCATCGGGAAGAGTGAAGGCTTCTGGCAACTGAATTATGCCGACATTCAAAAACGTCTCTCTCCAACATTAGACCACGTATCGTATGAACAGTTTTATGAGGCAATTAATGCGGTTGATTTTACAATTGTTAAATCTGAAGCAAGTGAAGTTATGCAACCACTTCACCTGCTCATGCGCTATGAAATTGAAAAAGCCGTCATTAACGGTGAAGTAGCGACTAAAGAACTGCAGAACATTTGGGCTGAAAAATCCGGGGAACACCTAAGCTTGTTAACCCCTCACGATTTAGGCGGCATCTTACAAGAAGACAACTTTGCTACTGGTAGCTTCGGGGCACCCGGTTTTGAGCTACTCAGTTATATGAATGCAGCAAGCATGTACCAAAAGCTAAGCCAAGAGACGAAGAGCTGGCAAAACGAAGACGTTAAGTCTTGGTTACAAAACAACGCCTACAACGTAGATGGTTCGTTCTCTCCACAAGCATTACGTAAACAAGACGACCTCTCCGCTTACTTGAAAGTAATGGAAGAACGATTTGTTCCCTTGTACCAAAACTAATAAAAAACCCGAACCGCAACGTTGCGGTTCGGGTTTTTATCCTTTTGATAGAATCGGCTGCTTTGATTCTCTGTAAAACCATCCTCGTGAAAATGCCATAAACATAAGCACCGAACTAAAGGCTAAAGCGCCAATAATGTACACCCAGCCATATCCCATGACGATAAACACTGGAGCGATGGCAATCGTTAGAATCTCAAACGGAATGATCCCAAGATAAGCAATCCCGTAATCTTGTAATGTTGTCGTCTTCACTTCAGGGTCAACAATTCGTAGCAACGTAATGCCAAGACCTGTTGTTCCCGTCGTCCAACCCCAGTTGAACACCGCATTCTCAAACCAATGATCCTCGAAAGCGCGAGGCGCTAACAACCGGTAACAAAAGTACATAAATGCAATGCCGAAAATTAATAGAATTGCGAGCGGAATTGCATAAGCACCTACGACCGCTAAGTTAATGGAAGCAATGCCGAAGATGACAATTAAATCTGCACTCGTCCCACTAATTCGATCAACAGTTCGCTTATCGACATACTGGTCTGCGTTCGATTTACGTAGAAATACTTGAACGAGTAACCCGACGAGTAGCGTGAAAATAAACAGTTGAATCGAAACTGTCGGAAATATAGCTGTGACGAACTGTTGAAGAACATAAGAAATGAGTAAAATGCCACCTAAAAAAAGCAATGTGAACGAGCAATGGATCAACCGAATTCGGAGAAAATGTAATTTCTCCTAGTGATTTACGATTGTCCCGTTCAATCAGTCCCGTTCGCAATTCATTTGGCAAACTTTTATAATCGGTAACGAACGTACCGTGACGCTGCTCAGTCCCTCGCTTAATAATCATCATGCCACCGATAATCGCAACTAACATGCCGACAGTTGCAGATGCATAACCTAATGACGTCGCATCTGCCCAACCGAGCTCTTGGAAAGAGTGCCCTAGCGCAGCAGCACCTCCATGACCACCAATAAACCCGACACCGAGCATAAAGCCAAACCCTTCAGGTGTTGAGAAGAGCGGTCGCAATAGAACGTCAGCAAACAATAGACCCACTCCATATACCGCTAAGAACGTAAAAGCACAGTAGATCCACATGTTGCGAATACGCTTGGAAGCTTTTTTGAATGATACTCTGGCTGCTCCAAGTGGAATCGCTGCAAACACGAGTGCTAAGAAAATCGCAGGATAACTTGCAATCGCATCAGAAAACGGCAAAATCCCAAATCCGTTTGGCCCAAATGCAAGTGCGAGCGCTCCCGCAATAAGTCCAGCTGGTAAAAACATCTTTTGCAAGACTTTTACTTTCGATCTTAGCCATACACCAATCAGTAGTAACAACGATAACAAACCAAAATCAAAGACGAGGTCTATTAACGTCACTTGCTCCATCATTGTTTAATCTCAGCACTCAACTGCCGGTACGTACGCCCAACATGGTGCTCAGGAAGTTGATCATAGCCGAAGAGGTTGTTTCGATACGTTCCTTCTTCATAAGACGTTCTTACAAGCCCACGCTCTTGCAATATTGGAACCACATTATCAACGAAATCTTCAAATGTTCCAGGTGAAACGCTATAGGCGATGTTGAAACCGTCCACACCCGTCGTCTCCATCCACTCTTGCATTTGGTCTGCCACTTCTTCTGCTGTACCTACAATCACTTTCCCACGACCACCGATACTCACGAACTCCGAAAATTCTCCGACTGTCCACTCGTCAGCATTTTGATTTGTAAAGCTTGCAATGGAAGAGCGCATCGCTTCATTTTCAATGTATTCCACTTTATCTTCTTTCTCATATCCACTAAAATCAATACCGGTCCAGCCTCCAATCAGCGCAAGACTTCCTTCATGACTCACAAACTTTCTGTATGCCTCGCGCTTGGCTTCGGCTTCTTCTTTCGTTTTGCCGATGATTGGCGTCAATAAGGACAGAACTTTCACTTCACTACGATCTCTTCCTGCAAGGTTTAATTCCTCATTTAGCTCATCAACATAGCGTTTTGCAAGATAATCTTCTGGAACACTAATAAATACTAACTCAGCGTGCTTCGACGCAAATTGCTTTCCTCGTTTCGATGCTCCCGCTTGAAACAAGACAGGAGTCCGTTGTGGTGAAGGCTCACATAAGTGTGCCCCTGGCACTTCATAATGTTTGCCATAATGATTGATGTCATGAACTTTGTTGGGATCAGCAAACCTTCGATTTTCTTTATCGTTTTGCACCGCATCGTCTTCCCAGCTGCCTTCCCATAACTTGTAGACCACTTCTAAATATTCTTCAGCAATCTCATAACGTTCGTCATGCTTCACTTGTTTTAGTCCAATGTTCCTTGACGCACTTTCTAAGTAACTTGTCACGATGTTCCAACCGATTCTCCCGTTCGTTAAATGATCAAGCGTAGACATGCGCCTCGCAAAGATATATGGATTCTCATGCGTTGTCGATACCGTTAACCCAAACCCTAAGTGCTTCGTGGCTGAAGCCATAAGAGGTACAAGATAACTCGGATCGTTTACAGGCGCTTGCACTCCATGTTCGATCGCTGTATCTCTAGTTCCTTTGTATACGTCGTATGTCCCCAACACGTCCGCTAAGAAAATTCCATCAAAAAATCCCCGCTCTAACGTTTTCGCTAACTCAATCCAATAATCAGCCGTCTTATAAGAAACCGATTTTTGATCATCTGGATGAGCCCATAATCCAGGGGATTGATGGCTTGCACAGTTCATATCAAACGCATTTAAGTACATTCTTTTTCTTTGTTCGGTCATGTCAGGCACCCCTATCCATATAATACTCACTTGAATAGTCGGTTTAATGGATAAAAAGAATACTGTTTCGATTCGAAACAGTACAAACGACTAAAAGTGAGGTGGTGATTATTCAATAGGTTATTACTTCTCATTATAATTGTCAATATATATAGAAAATTTAAATACAGGATTTTATAGATCGTGACAGAAGTAGCACTACCAATATGTAGATAATAAGAATGCTTCCGTATTTGACGCAAAAAGGTGAGCAAGGCTTGTTGCTACTCACCTTTTTGTCCGCATTATGATCTTAGCCATCGGTTAAGCTTTAGAATCATCTGTAGGGTTCGATTCAATTTTAGTCGGTTGTGCCGGTGTAGAAGATGGTTCATCATCCATGAGTTGACTCGTTGACCGTTTAAACTCGGTAATCGTCTTCCCAAATGCCCCACCAATCTCCGGCAATTTCTTGGGTCCAAAGATCAAGATGGCAAGCAACAAAATTAAAATCAAACTAGGAATCCCAACATTAAATGGACTCATGTCCATCACCTCCTTGTCCCTAGCGTACCCATTTTCTGTAAGAATACTATTCCAGTACATCATTTTTCCCAAATAAAAAACCTTCTATCTTAAATAGAAGGTTACGTACATTATTGTTCTGAAACGTATTGAGCTACGTTCTCTGCTTCTTCACCAGTCACGATATCAGCTGGCATTCCTCCAGGACCTTCTTCGATCGCTGCAAGTACAGAGTCAACATCCATACCAGCGATTTCAGGACCTGATGCACCTGAACCTTGGTCACCATGGCAAGATAAACAGTTTGATTCATATAGGCTTGCAGCTGCTTCTGCATCGTATGTACCGCCAGCTGTTTCTTCGCCTTCTTCACCAGCGTCGTCTCCGCCACCACATGCAGCAAGTAACATAGCAGAACCAGCCATCATAATTAAGAATTTCTTCATTCCTTTGTTTCCTCCTCAAAAATCGCATAGATTGCTTACATATCTTAGCATAAATTTGTCAGATCAAACAATACTTTGCTCACGTGGTTACTCAATCTTTACAATGCAACCCTTCAAGTAAACCGGTTACAGCCAAAACCCCTACTCGTAATACGTTTTCATCATAATCAAACTGGGGATGATGATGTCCTTCTTTAAGTGGTGTGCCGAAAATCATATACGTCACTTCACCACCGTCTTCTTTCACTGCTCGCATCATATGAGTCACATCTTCAGAAGCACCTATCGAAAGTTTAGGAAGTACCTTATTGATTGTATTGTACTTTTTTGCAACATCTTCTAAGCGATCAATCCATACGTGATCACACTCGGCAGTTGTCCCTTGTCCAACTTCTTCAATCTCAACTGTCGTTCCATAAAGATCTGCCGAAGCTTGTGCGATTTGCTTAATTTGTTCAAACATATAGCGATCTAACTCTTCTGTTTCCCCACGAGATTCGCCACGTAAAAACGCATGGTCGGCTGTCACGTTACGACCTGATCCCGCTTCCAATGTGCCGATATTTACCCGAGTATCTCCAGCACTATGCCTTGGAATTGCATAGGCATGTTGAGAGAAATTCGCAGCAGATAGTAATGCATTCTTTCCCTCTTCAGGTTTGGCGCCTGCATGAGACGCTTTTCCTTTAAAGGTAATATCGAATTTCGTCGTCGCTAAAAATCCTTCAGAAGTAGCAGCAACTAACCCAACTTCCTCATCCGAGATGCCAATATGTCCGGAAAGAAAGTGATCAACATTCGATAACCACCCTTTCTCAACCATCGCCTTCGCACCTCGACTGCCTTCTTCTGCAGGTTGAAATAACAGTGTAAACTCTCCAGACAACTCATCTTGGTGACGATACAAATAGTGCGCAACACCTAAACCAATGCTCGTATGTCCGTCGTGTCCACATGCATGCATAAACCCATCATGAAGCGACTGAAACCCTTCGGCTTTTGGTACATGGTCATCAGCAGCTTCAAAAATCGGCAAAGCGTCAATATCGAAACGTAAAGCAGTATGCGGTCCTTTTCTTCCAGTATCCAAGCGTGCAACGACTCCAGTATGGCCCCCACTCATTTTCT
The DNA here is from genome assembly GCF_000698185.1 of Geomicrobium sp. JCM 19055. Taxonomy (NCBI): domain Bacteria; kingdom Bacillati; phylum Bacillota; class Bacilli; order Caryophanales; genus Geomicrobium; species Geomicrobium sp. JCM 19055. The sequence continues at coordinate 24,340 of NZ_BAXL01000011.1, read as the reverse complement.
CAATGAGCGCTTTAGGAACGTTGTGTTCTTTTGCACGCAACTCAGCTTCTTCTAATTGTTCAGCGTTTGGAACGCCACTTCTAGCAGAAGAATCTACGGCATCTTTCCCTATATATAACGTAAATCCAAGACGTTCAAGCTCTTCTACAATTTTTGCTGTCGTAACGTATTCAGTCCAACCGACTTCAGGATATTTATGAAAATGTCGCCTCCACGTAATCAGTTTCGGTTCTAATTCATCTAACCATCGTTCCATTGTTCCACTCCTCAGCATTAACGGTGCTGTTCGTAATAAATCATTTCAGCACTTTTCTTTAATTTATCATAATTTTCATCCGAGAGGGGACCTAGTTCTGATGTAACACTGTTTTCTAGTACTTGTTCCGCAGTGCTTGCACCAGCTACAACCGAAGTGACCGCAGGGTGACGGAGTACATATCGAATCGCTTCTTGTGATGGTGTTGCTACATCACTAATGGCACGTAGAGCATCGGTCGCAAATAGAATGCGTTCCTTACTATGTCCAAGAAATCCGTCATCACTGACTTTTTCTTCCACTCGGTCTGTTAGCAATCCTTTAGCAACTGCGCCTCTTACGAGCACACCAATTCCGTTCTGGCGAAGTAACTCTAAAAGTTCCTCTTCTGGTCTTCGGTCGAGCAAACTATATTGCATCATCACACTCGCCATCCCAGAATGAAGGTACTCTCGAATAACATTCGGTCGTATTGAAGAAATTCCAAATTCGCGGATGTACCTTCTTGCTTTAATTCTTGCAATGCTTCAATGGATTCATCGATCGGGTCATCGATTGTTCCACCATGAAGTTGATACAAATCAATGTAATCTGTACCTAAACGCTTTAAACTATTTTTGCAAGCTTCTTTTAAGTAGGCTTTTGACGGATCCCAAAACCATCCATCTTTTCCTTCTTCAAAGTGATTCCCACCTTTTGTTCCAAGGACTAGGTCACTTCTTCTTTCTTTAATTAATTCTCCAACCATTCGCTCATTCTCACCAAAAGCGTAGAGATCAGCAGTATCATAGTAATTGATCCCTTTTTCAATAGCCGTCTCAATAATTCGTTTCGATTGTGTAGAGTCGTTAGGTAAACTCATTGTGCCTAATGAAATCTCACTAAGTTCAATCTCTGACTTTCCTAGCGTACGTCGATTCAAAGTCATCCCTCCAACAATAGTTTCTTATTCATCCTGTACCCGAAATCGTTGTAAATCATACATTTCTTATCGCAGTAAAACAAGTCTAACTCATCGTACCAAGCAAAATTCTTGATTGTGTATGTCAATCAGTTTATGATTATACTGATAACAACTGAAGGAGACATGTGTATGGAGCAGACAGATCGCCGCCTTGCGTTATTGCTATGGTTCCGGCTCGCGCGCTTTTACAATCACAACATCCGTCAAACGAACAAGAACCTAGATGATTATGACCTTTCCACCGCACAATTCGATTTACTCGTGCAAGTCGGTGCTCATCAGCCCATTACACAACAAGACTTAGCAGAAAAGCTTATTGTCACGAAAGGTAACATTACACACCTTGTTAAGAAGATGGAGACCCGTGAGCTGATCACACGCAAACAAGAATGGAAAACAAAATATTTATCGCTAACAAAAGAAGGATTAGCGTTGTATCAGCAGGTTGTACCTATGCAAGAAGAGTTTCAAATGAACCAATTTGCCAGCTTATCAACCGATGAACAAAAAGAGTTATTACGTTTACTCACACGACTTCATAAAAGTGATTCATCATCAGATTAAACTCATCATGATGGTTTTGAATGCGCACACTAACAACAATTCCAGTTAAAGGAGTGATACCAATGAAACACATCTTTCAAAAAGGCTCTAACGAACAAGCACCTGTTTTACTCCTCTTACACGGTACGGGTGGCGACGAAAACGACTTGCTTCCATTAGCGAAAATGATTGCACCTGACTCGTCGGTATTAAGTGTTCGTGGAAACGTATCAGAAAATGGGATGCCGCGGTTTTTCCGTCGCTTACAAGAAGGCGTATTTGATGAAGAAGATTTGATCTTCCGTACAAAAGAGCTACATGAATTTCTCGCTCAAGCCGCTTCAGAATACAACTTCGATCGCTCCAACATCGTCGCTGTCGGATATTCAAATGGAGCCAATATTGCAGCGAGTCTATTGTTCCATTATGAAAACTCACTAAAAGGAGCTAGCCTCCATCATCCGATGGTGCCAAGAAGAGGTGTGACTCTTCCTGCTCTTAACGATACGCCGATCTTTATCGGAGCTGGAAAGCAAGACCCAATTTGTCGTCCCGAAGAAACAGAAGAACTAAACAACTTGCTACAAGAAGCCGGGCAGATGTGACCTTACATTGGGAAAACGGTGGGCATCAGCTCACTCAATCCGAATTAAGTGAAGCGATTAATTGGTTTAATAAGACCTTCTAATCTAGACCGCCTACTCTACGTTTGAGTAGGCGGTTTCATGTTACAATGAGGAAAAAAACATGATGAGGGTAACATGCTTAATACAACTCCAAACAAACGCACTCCATATGTTTTGGCAGTCATTGCAATCTTGATCGTTGCACTCAATTTACGACCTGCCATAACGAGTGTGGGACCTTTACTTACGATGATTCGTGATGACCTTCACTTATCACATGTCCAAATTAGCTTCATGACGCGCTGCCTTTACTTTCATTTTCACTTTTATCTCTTTTTGCCCCAAAACTTTCAAGATCGTTTGGTCTTGAGCGAATGATTTTTGTTGGACTTATTCTCTTAATTTTAGGAATGATCGTTCGTTTCATGCCAGTGAATGCGCTTCTTTTTGTTGGTACCGTATTAGTCGGCATTGGAATCGCTTTATGTAATGTGTTAATTCCTGGTTTTGTAAAAAAAACCTTTCCATTAAGGATCGGATTATTCACGAGTTTGTATATGACATCTATGGCTGTGTTTGCAACAATCGCTTCAGGAATGAGCGTTCCACTTGCGCTAAACCTTGGTCTTGGTTGGAATGTAAGTTTATTTATTTGGATTGTTCCTGCCTTTTTAGCACTCATCCTTTGGTTACCACAACTGCAATATAAAACGAAAAACCAAATAAAGACCGTGCCAACCGCCACAAAGCTTTGGCACTCAAAGCTTGCATGGCAAGTGACCGCCTTTATGGGTTTACAATCGATTCTTTTCTATAGCTTAATTACGTGGTTACCTGAATTATTAATGCTTAACGGTTTTAACGCAACTGAAGCCGGGTTCTTTTTAGCTTGGATGCAAATCTTCGGCATCCCGGCAACGTTTATCGTTCCAATTATCGGTGCTCGTCTTTACGATCAACGAAAGATCGTACTCATATTAGGCGTACTCTATGCAACTGGTTTTCTTGGCCTAGTTTTCTTTAACGGTTCTTTGTTTACAACCGGATTTTTTTATCGCACTTGTTGGCATTGCCCAAGGTGGCGCAGTTAGTTTATCCTTTCTGTTGTTATCACTGCGAACACAAACCGCCCAAGACGCGGCATCACTTTCTGGCATGTCGCAAGCGGTCGGCTATTTGTTTGCAACGATTGGTCCGATTGGTTTTGGGCTTTTATTGCAATCCGTTCAACTACCAGAGCTTACGTATATGCTCTGCCTTATTCTTACGATCGTCTTACTGATTGTAGGTTTGTTCGCTAGCCGAAACAAAACGATCTAAAAAAACCGATGAGGAGTGCCTCATCGGTTTTTTAGATTATTGCTGTACAATTCTTCCTTCAACATCAGGAATTTCTTCGCCTGAGCGAATATAATCAATCAGAATTTCACTTAACAACTCGCCCGTTGATAACACAATTTCTTGGTCTTCAAACATCGCATACCCATCTCCACCAGCTGCTAGGAAATCGTTTGTTCCAACGAGATACGTTTTTGTCGTATCTAATGGTTCGCCATCGATCTCAACAGATGTTATACGCTCATATGGAGCTGCCTCTGGATCATATTGTACGTTCATCCCTGAAACGTGTAAAAACCCACCGTTACTTTCAGGATAAACGCTTAATGATTCCTCTAACGCTTCAACAAGCACATCTCCTGTCATTTCTTGAGCTTCTACGAGGTTAATAAAAGGAAAAGCATTCATCACATCATGGATCGTCACGTCACCCGCTTCGATACTGTCTCGAATTCCTCCACCATTCATAATAGCCACATCTGCATCGGTTCGTTGACGCATCGCGTCTGTAATTAAGTTGCCTAAGTTCGATTCCTCACGTCTGACGACCTCTCGATCCCCTTCAAGACGTGTATCGATAGAGCCGATCACTTCACTTAATGCTTCATCAACTTTAGTCACATACTGTTGTACGAGCTTATCAGTTTCTGGATGTGGTTCAAAACGCTCATTCACGTCACGAATTAATTGACCGTTCATCGATGCAAGCTCATCTTCATAATAATAAAGATTCACAACGCCTACTGCTTTCGTATGCTCATGAGCTTGAGCAATGAATGTACGATCATGATAAAACGGTTGTTCAACCGCTGTATGACTATGTCCACCGATGATTAAATCGACACCTTCAATTTCTTCTGCTAAAGTTTGGTCTACTGAATGACCTGAGTGTGTTAACAAAACGACTTGATCCACTTTGTCTTCAATAGCCTCGACTTCACGCTTGGCAATTTCTACATCATTATAAAATGTAATTCCTTCAACATTACTCGGGTGTGTTCGAATGGGTGTATCTTCTGTTGTAATACCAACAAAGCCGATTTTTTTGTCACCGAGTTCTGCAATTGAATAACGCTCCACTAATGGCTCCCCAGTTTCATCGACGATCACATTGCTAGCAAGGATCGGAAAATCTGCTAGATCACTTAATTCTAATAAACGATTATACCCATAATTAAATTCATGATTCCCAGCAGCCATCGCATCATAGCCAATCTGGTTCATAAGCTCAACCATTGCTTGTCCCTCTGTATAATGCACGTGATTTGTACCATGGAAAGTATCTCCGCCATCGACGAGGAGCACGTCTTCGCTTTGTTGTTTAATGAGATCATAGATTGTATGTACTTTTGCAAGACCCATGACACCTTCATCATCGTATTGCATCACTCTTCCGTGCATATCATTTGTATGTACGATTGAGCGTTTTGTAAAGTAGTTGTCTTGACGTTCTAGAATCGCATCAACTTGGTGAGGGGCAATGTTTTGATTCGGTCGCATGTAACCATTTGTATAGCCAGTCATAATGCCATACTGTGCACAGTCGCCAGTGCCTCACTCGCAAAGCTCGTCTCTGAAACATCTTCGAATTGCAAAAGCGTTGATAAATCATCTGCTTCTAAGTTCATTGCACGGGTCATAAATAACGATGCATGTGCCCTCGTTACAGGATCTTCTGTACCAAAACGAGTGTCCGTACGTCCTGTTGTAATTCCAAGTTCCACTGCTGCAGTTACATACGGTGCATATTCTTCACTTACATCTTCAAAAGCGAGCGTTGATGTGTCATAATGCTCGACTTCAATGTCCATTTCGTCCATCATTTTTTTTGAGGAATTCCCCTCGTTTTACTTCTGAACCTTCAGCAAGTTGTGGAATGCTTAACATCGGTACTGTAAGCAAGGCTGCTAACCAGAACTTCTTCATGTTACCCACCTCCTATAGAATTACTTTCATCGTAGCAAACTGAGCAAATGCGACAAGAGTCGTGCAAGAAGTTTAACAAGAATACTAAGTAAAACTTACAATTCTATAAGAAAGACCCACATTCTATACATTGAATGCGGGTCTAAAATCCTTACTAAGATGAACGATGGTGTCGTTCTTTATTTTTTTGCACGACGCTCTTCTTCATTACCAAGAATTGGTTCAAGATCATCTTGGACACTTTCTTTTGATAATGATACACCTGAACGATAAGCCGCTCGACATATGAGATGTCCTGCAACAGGCGCAGTAAGGAACACGAAAATAATTCCTAAGATTAACCGTACACTATATACCCCTTCGGATAATCCAAAGAAGAGAAATGCCCCAATGATCGTTACGAGAACACCGAGAGTAGCACTTTTTGTCGCTGCATGTGAACGGGTGTACACATCTGGTAAGCGGATTAAACCAAAAGCGCTAATTAGTGCTAATGCAACACCTATAAGCACTAGAATGGCAACAATGATTTCAATCATGCTTTCGTTCAATTGCTACACCCCTCTCAATAAACTTCGAAAATGCTATCGTTCCGATAAAGGCGAGTATACCGAGTATAAGGATTGCCTCAAGGTATGCCGTGGATCTCATATATATAGAGAACACTGCAATCAAGGCAATTAAGTTAATCCCGATTGAATCAAGAGCAATAATTCGATCTGGCATTGATGGCCCTTTATATACTCTATACAAAGCAACCAAGATGGCGAAGGAGATTAACAACAACGAGATCAATAAAATAAGATCAAACATTATCTTGTAACCCCCATAATCGCTTTTTCAAACTTATCTTTCGAACGTAACGCCATGTCACTTGAATCTGGAATGTCCATGGCATGCATATAAAAAGTCTTACCATCTTCAGAAACTTCTATAACGACTGAACCAGGAGTAAGCATTAAAAGTAACGCTAACACTGTAATCTCTAAATCGGTTTCTAGTGTCGTTTCTAATGTAAAGATCCCTGGAGTGATATTTAATTTCGGACGCAAGATTTGTCTAGTAATTAAGATGCTCGAAGAAATTAACTCACGGATAAATAACACTAACAACGCAATGAGCGCCCAAATCCTTCTCAGGTAGAACGGTTCATTAAAGAACCTACGTGTCATCCAGATGAGTAAGAGGCCGAGCAAATAACCTAGTGTAAACGTACTTATACTCCAATCATCTTGCAAAAACATCCAAAGCGCTGCGATAAATAAATTTAATAGTATTTGTACGGGCATGCTCTCACCTCTCTTATTCCCCGTTAGGCATAACTGCGTCGATATACAAGGAAGGATTGTTAATGACTTCAGCAGCTTCCATAATATAGACGTTCACGAACTCCGCTCCAAGCCCCATTCCGATTACAATGACTGTAAGAATTGCACTAGGAAGAAGTGTTCCTTTCGTTGACATCTTTTCATCTTCAACGGTCAGTTGGTTCTCACCCCAAAATCCATTAATAAAGATTTTGATGACGGAGTAAAGAACCATAAGGCTCGTAATTAAACCTACAGCAGCAATGATATAGAACCCTTCACCAATCGCCTCTTGTAAAACGAGAAGCTTTCCGATGAAGCCACTTAACGGTGGTACCCCTGCAAGGCAAGTGCTGCAATAAAGAACATCCAACCGAGTGAAGCGTGGTTTCGAATCATCCCACTCATTTCACGAAGCTTATCTGTACCCGTCAACCCAATCATAATTCCACCGAGTATAAACAGGAGAGCTTTTACGAACATATCATGAATCAAGTAGAATACCGAGCCTGCGATCGCTGTTGTCGTAAAGACTGCAAAACCGGCAATCATAAATCCTACTGCGACGACAACATTGTATGCCAGTATTTTTCTGAGACTCCAGTGTGCAACTGCCCCAATCGCTCCGATAATCATCGTCAATATCCCGAGCCAAGCGAGCAGTTGATGCGTAATCTCCGGTTGATGTGGAAATACAACAGAAAACATACGGAAAATCGAATAAATCCCGACTTTTGTTAGAAGCGCTGCAAACAATGCCGCAACGGCCATCGGTGGTGCACCGTATGAACCTGGTAACCAGAAGTACATCAGTAAGGCAGCCTTTAACGCAAATACGAGCATTAGAAAGATCGCAACCGTCGTTAATAGACCATCCTGTCCTGCCTCTGATACACGAATCGCCATATGTGCAAAATTCAACGTTCCTAGCATTCCGTATAAATACGCAATCGCAATGAGGAACATCATTGAAGACACGATATTCACGAGTACGTATTTAATCGATTCACGAAGCTGAACTTTCTTACCTCCAAGAGCGATTAACACGTACGAAGATAGCAACATCACTTCGAAGAATACGAACAGGTTAAATAAATCTCCTGTTAAAAATGATCCCATAACACCGACAAGTAAAAATTGGATGAACGTATAGAAATAATACCGTTCACGCTCTTCTCCAATTGTACGAAACCCGTATAACAAACAACAAATCCCAACGATAACTGTTGTAAACACGAGTAACATTGCGAACATGTCAGCAACAAGGACAATCCCGTAAGGCGGCTCCCAGCCCCCTAGATTTAACGTCATCGTGCCTTCATTCAAGACACGTTGAATGATAATCGCTGCGACGACCCCTACAGCCAACAAAGAAAGAATGCTTAACCAACGCTGGGCAGAGATGCGATTTCTAAGGAAGATAAGTAGGACGCCCGTAAGGAGTGGAATTAGCAATAATAAAATAATGATATTATTCATCGTCAATACCCCTTAGTTTATCCATATCGTCTGTTCCTAGTTCTTTATACGCTCGATACGCAAGTACCAAGAAGAAACCTGTCGTTGCAAAGTTAATCACGATTGCAGTTAAGATCAACGCTTGCGGAAGAGGATCGGCGTAGGCGAGCGCTTCAATGTTTGTAATTGGCGGCGCTCCTTCTTTTAGGCCAGCGGTCGTAAGCAGTAGCAATAATGCACCGTGACCGATGACTGCCGTTCCTAAAATAATTCTGAGTAAGCTTCTTGACATGACCAAATACGTACCAGCAGTTACGAGGACACCTATTAGAATAGACATTAGTATTTCCATAGTTATACATCCTCACTAATACTTAAAATGATTGTGAGTGTCCCACCAACAACTGTAAACAACACACCAAACTCAAAGAGTACAGATGTGGCAAGCTCAATCTCCCCAAAAACGGGAAGTCAACGTACTCAAACGTATGACTTAGGAAAGGGAATCCGAGTAATATCGACCCTAACCCGGTAAGCATTGATACAGAAACCCCAACTCCTATTAATGTGCGATAGTTAATCGGGATTGCTTTAGAAATCGTATCAATATCATAAGACAAGTAGAGGAGGACGAGCTGATGCAGCCATAAGCCTCCGATAAATCCTCCGCCTGTGTCGTGATGCCCTGCAAAAAAAGAGGTAAAAGGCGAACGTGAAGATGATGAAAACAACAATCTTCGTTACCGTCTGCAAGATTACATCATTGACTTTCATCCGTTCCCCTCCTTTTCTCTAATCGTAATCGCACGAGTGCATACACTCCAAGACCTGCAATGGCGACAACGACAATTTCAAGGAACGTGTCAAATCCACGGAAGTCAGCGAGAATTGCGTTAACCATATTCGCTGCACCAGCAAGATCATAACTATCACCATAATAGGTAGAGATCGGTTCAAACAAGTTGTACCCATTTACACTTAGTGCAAGTAACGTAACGAGTGAACCAACGCCAAGTGCGACAATAAAATTGCTCACTTTGAACTTCTCGCCCTCTTCTTCACTACGACTTTTCAGTTTCGGTAAGTGATAGAAGCATAACAAGTAAAGTGCAACAGATACCGTCTCAATCGCGAGCTGCGTCAAAGCTAAGTCTGGTGCACGTAGAATGATGAAGAACAACGCGACAACATAACCTAACACCCCGACAGACACAACAGCTGTCAATCTTGAACGCGTCGCCATCACTAACACTGTCGACCCAAGCAAGACGAGGGCTAGTACAATTTCAAACAAGTTAATGGACGCTAAGTTGTCTGTGTACAGTGTGAAATCCGTCAACATGAAGTAACTTCCACCAACGATTAAGATAATCGTAATAAAGATGTACATCAGATAATCGCGAATATAACCCGTCATGTGCCAATCAATCACTTTATGTGAGCCGCGTTCCATTCCACTAAGACCATGCTTGAACCAATTGTTCAAGTGCATCCATTGCGGCATATGGTTATAAAGCCCGATCCAGCGGTTTAACGTCGCAAAGAGGATTAAACCTAATGCAACAACTGCCATCGTCATAAATAACTCTGGTACAAATCCATGCCACCACGAAATTGTATAATCATCAAAGACCCCAGCTGCTGATGGAATGATTGATGCGACCATCGGCTTTAACGCATAGTCACCAATGACATTCGGGAAGAAGAAGATCGCCAAAACGAGAAATCCTAAAATTGAAGGCGGTATAAGCATTCCAAGTGGTGCTTCGTGCGCTTTCTTCTCAAGGCGCTCTGGCTGGTATTTCCCAAGAAACGTCTTATAGACGAGAATAATGCTGTAAATAAACGTAAATACGCTTGCAATCCAAGCAACTATTGGAATGATGGCACCATATGTTGCCATATTGAAGATATCTAAGTTCGCAGCATTTAACGTTCCAGTAAAGAACATTTCCTTACTAATAAATCCATTAAATGGCGGTAGTCCGGCCATTGATAAGCTTCCGATAACAGCTAGTGTAAATGAAACCGGCATAATGGTCATAAGCCACCGAGCTTACGCATATCGCGCGTTCCCGTCTCATGGTCAACAATCCCGACAACCATAAACAAGCTACCTTTAAACGTTGAATGGTTAATCAGGTGAAACACAGCTGCAAGTACGGCATACGCGTGTAACTGTACACCTTGATCACCCGGATTGAAGTAAAGCGCAGCTGACCCCATACCGAGCAATGACATAATTAAACCGAGTTGACTTATCGTTGAGAAAGCAAGTAATGCTTTTAAGTCGCGTTGCTTAACAGCATTAAGTGATCCCCAGATTAGGTGAATAGACCGACAAAAGTGACGATCCAGAACCATTCTGGCGTCCCACCAAACGCAGGTGTAAACCGTGCAACAAGATAAATCCCCGCTTTAACCATCGTTGCAGAGTGCAAGTAAGCACTAATTGGTGTTGGTGCTTCCATCGCATCTGGCAACCAAATGTGAAACGGAAATTGTGCAGACTTCGTAAATGCTCCAAGCAATAGAAGCAACATTGCAGGCAAGAATAAGTCGTGTTGTACGAGCAAATCACTTTGAGCGATGACTTCTCGAATGCTAAATGTCCCAGTGATATTGTGAATCATAATAATGGACGCAAGCATTGCAAAACCACCAAGTACAGTGATCAACATCGCCTTTTGTGCACCGAACCTTGATTGCTTTCTTTGATACCAATATGCAATGAGTAAGAATGACGAAATACTCGTAAGTTCCCAGAACAAGTAAAGGACAATCATGTTGTCAGAAAGGACGACCCCTAGCATCGCTCCCATAAACATCATAAGATACACATAGAAATTGTGTAACGCCTCACGTGCTTTAGATAAATAATAAATTGAGTAGATAACGACTAATGCACCGATCCCCGAGATAATTAGTGCAAAAATCAATCCTAAACCGTCCACGAATACTGCAAAGTTAATATCGAGGTACGGGATCCAAGGTATTTCATACATCGCTGTTTCACCGTTTGCAAGCATCGGCAAATAAGTTGCCAAGTATCCAAAAATCACGACAGGAACGACTAAAACAAACCACCCTGTATGTATCCTCGGAAAAGCTTTATATAATAGAGGTATGAATACAGCAAATAATAAAGGTAAAACGATCATTAAATGTACCCAAGACAATGAACTAAAACCTCCTTGTAACTTTCATTCATGTAAACGCTCAAAAACTCTCGATGAATTTAACTTTCCCGAATTTAAAAACGCTTATTACGAGAACAACAACTCTCGAAATTATTAGCTGGAAATGAATAACGAACGGGGGTAATTCCGGGTGGATTATGGGATTAAGGGATAAAGCCCTTAGATGTGTCAGAATTTTCTCACACAAAGACACGGGTTACGAAATGCATTCTAAAAAGCCGAAAGCCATTCGACTTCTTCACTCTACTTCAATTCACTCGATAGCAATTGTACTCATAACAATAGTATCAATGCAAAACATCTGCTCGTCGAACAACTAAACAGATTGTTTTCCTATGCATATGTCATACAGAGTATATAATAAAAATAACATCAATGCACGCAAGTTGCTTTTATATAGGTAGTTTGTTGATGAATTGTAACAATTGAATCATATATAAAACGCATAAAATTACCATTAATTTCAGGGATTTTCTTTCTTTGACTAGGAAATTTTAAAAATATGTGAGAGACCAATTGACATCTTAAAACAAACAGGAGTAAGCTATACTATGCATGAATTATGGTGCGGCCTTTTGCCCCATTCGTAGAGGTGAATAAAGATGGATCAAGCAATTCAGGCTAAAATGGACGAAAGCTTGCTTGTTTGCGTTTATCATGGCCCTAACGGCGAACGTTTAATTCGAAGAGGGGCTAAAATCGCACAGAAGTTAAACTGTCCATTTTACATTCTAACCGTTGACCCTTCCCCATTAAATGAGCTAGATCATGAAAAGAGCCAATATGTTGATTATTGGAGAGAGCTAGCGAAGGAAGTCAACGCTTCGGAATTTATTATTAAAGACAATGAAAAGCGACCAACAACAAAAGTCATTTCCGAAGTAGCTCGTGAAAAACAAGTTACTCAAGTGATTATTGGTCAAACGGCAAAAAGTCGTTGGGAAGAGATTACGAAAGGTTCTCTAATCAACACGTTGCTGAAAGAACTTCCATTTGTTGATCTTCATATTATCGCAGTTACACGTGGACTGAAGAATTATCAAGAAGAGCACTTTGAAAAAGGGGTGCGAGCGTACTTGATCCGCTCTGAGAGCGAAGATAGCTACCAACTCACGTTTAATCACTCTGTTAAATGCTCGTATGAAGGCATCTTCTTCAAAGAGGTCGGTACCGACTTCAATAATGGAATCTTTAAGTTTATGAAGGATAACAAAATGATCGAAGTTCACGTAACCGATGATCAAGTGATCCCTTCTGAAAACTTTCTAAAGAAAGAATAGAAAAAACCAGGCGCCTTTTCGGTCGACCTGGTTTTTCTTTTGATCTAACTATACATCGGGGTAAAACGTTCGAAGGTCCATTTCGGCTTGATTTGAATGCACAAAGTCTGCAAGTAATTTACCCGCATAAGGCCCCATAGTCAATCCTGTCGCCCCAAAACCGTTTGCCACATAAAATGTATGTTCCGCATCAAGCGGCCCAAGAACAGGCTTATTATCCGCACTAATGGGGCGAAATCCTACTCGTGTTTCAAGCCACTCATAATGATCGGCTCCAGGGATTAACTCAGAAGTGACTGACAGCACTTCGTGCAATCCACCAGCGGTTACTTGTTCAGTAAATCCTTTCCCATCTTCTCTCGTTGCTCCAACAACGATACGTGAATCCTCAAATGATAAAATGTAATAACTTGACTCTGGTTGGATAATTGGCCAATCACTCGTATCTTCACCATGAGCTTTTAAATGAACAATCTGTCCACGTTGCGGACGAACCTTATGTTTCGGTCTTACTGGTAATTGAAGCTCTTCAAGCCATGCACCAGAAGCAACGATTACTTTATTCGGCATCTCGCACTCACCATTCACTTCGAGTTTTGGTGCTTCGCCTTTTGTACTCAGAACCTTCGCTGTGCCGTTCACCCATTTCACACCAAGCTTTTGTGCCGACTGTTGCATCGCAAGCTGCAGTTTTCTTCCGTCCACACGCGCCCCTCCACTAACAAACAAAGACTCGTATTGTTCATGTAACGGTGGGAACCTCTCCTTCGTTTGTTCTTTACCTAAACGCTTCAACGTACCGATTCCAGGGTTTCGTTCCTTCTCTTTTAAGAGCTCGTCTTCTAATTGGGAAAGATAGTTATCGTCGGTTGAAACCGCAAGCGTTCCGACTTTTTTTATATCCTGTATTGCCAAATCCTTCTGCTTCAAGCTGATGTTGTAATGTTTCATAATACGTAGCTCCTCGGGTTGAGAGCTCATATCCTGGCGTGTTTTTATTTCGTTTTGTTACCCAAGGACAAACAATGCCCGCGCCAGCATCAGTCGCTCTACCTGATCGTTGATCATCAATTACTGTAATCTTTTCACCGTGATGAGCGAGATGATACGCAATGCTCGTGCCAATAATACCGCCGCCGATTATTGCAATTGACATGCTTTCTCCTCCTAATTACAGTTATTATATCTCTTTTATTATGATTGAAATGTGACCAATCTGACTACAATAACGTCTAAGGTTGTGATCATACGCACCGCCATACGTCCATTTACATAGACTAAATGAGCGGTTACTTTTCTCTTTTAAAAAGGGTTCAGCCTTGCTATTATGTAAGATAGCTTACGCCCACAATCTAACATTAAAAGGGCATTGAATACAAAAGGGTGAATGACATGACGTCTACTTCTGTTTATAACGCGTTACAACAAGCATTACCTGAAACTAACATACTCGTTGATGAACCTTTAAAACACTATACACATACTCGCACAGGGGGCATTGCTGACTATCTTGTGTTGCCATCAACGTATGAGCAAGCAAGTGCTGTCGTCAGCATCGCACATCAAGAACAAATCCCACTTACATTGCTCGGCAACGGCTCAAACCTAATTGTACGTGACGGTGGCATCCGCGGAATTGTTCTACACTTTAGTCATTTAACCGCAATTGAGGCTGATGGTACGAGAGTGACTGCACAAACGGGCGCACCCATTATTGGCGTCTCTCGTCGTGCACTCGATGAGAAGTTAACGGGCATGGAGTTTGCTTGTGGTATTCCTGGTTCTGTTGGCGGAGCGCTTGTCATGAACGCAGGTGCTTACGGTGGAGAGATTTCCTACGTGCTTGATTACGCAAAGCTTCTTACTCGAGAAGGGACGTTAATTACCCTTACGAATGAAGAGCTTGAACTCGCCTACCGAAGCAGCATTATCTCTAAAGAACAACTAATCGTCTTAGAAGCTTCGTTTAAGCTTGAGACAGGCGACTACGAGGCCATTAAAGCGAAGATGGATGAATTAACGTATTTAAGAGAATCGAAGCAACCGCTCGAATACCCATCATGTGGTAGTGTCTTCAAACGTCCTCCTAATCACTTTGCTGGTAAGTTAATTCAAGACAGTGGTTTGCAACAAACTCGAGTAGGAGACGCTGAAGTCTCAGAAAAGCATGCTGGATTTATCGTTAACCGAGGAAATGCTACTGCGACTGACTATGTGTCTTTAATTAAACACATCCAAGATACAGTACGTAATAAGTTCAACGTTGATTTGCATACTGAAGTGAAAATCATTGGAGAAGACTAAGCCGAAGTGGCTTAGTCTTTTTTTGTACGGTGCTTGTTGATATACGTAGTTTGGAACTCGTTGTACATCTTCATAGGATTTATGGAAAACGTGAGTCGCTGCCGGTGACAAAGGTGGAATGAGCCACGTCCAGTCCCCCGACACATCACGTCCTGATTTCTCTTCCAATTGTTCAAAATGGCGAAATTGCTTTGCTGCTGTATGATGGTCAACAATTGTGACTCCTGCATCTTTATATGACTGGAGTACAGCCGCATTTAATTCTACAAGAGCACGGTCTTTCCAAAGCGTAGAATCGTGATTACGCTCAAACCTAAACGCATCAGCAATGTCAGGTAACTTATTATAGCGAAAAGGGTCCGCTAAGTTCCTTGCTCCAATTTCAGTGCCCATATACCAACCGTTAAATGGTGCCGCCGGGAAGTCAATGCCGCCTGCCGTGAGCTTCATATCTGAGATTATTGGAACCGCGTACCATCTGAGACGCAACGCATTAAACGCTTCATTACGTTGATGTTCGATTCTTACTTCTTTTATAAGATCTGCAGGAATCTCTTTAATGTGTGGTTCGTTATCTCCTACTTGAATGACAAGTGGTAAAATGTCGTAATCGCTTCCCTCTCCTTGCCAACCGAGCGACTCGCATAACTTCGTAAATGAAACAGAATCCGGATCACCTACTACTCCGTCTTTACGTTCATATCCTGCATAGCGAAGTAGCTGATGGTTCCAAACACGAACTTCGTATAGTGACCCCTGTTCAGGGAATATTGTTACCATCGAGCGTATACTACCGTCATTTGTTGCAGATTGAATGTGTTGAAACAAATATGAAAAAAACGTCTTCTTCTGACTGAACATCTCGCGCATCAACAACGGTTAATCGGTCCCAAAACAAGCGACCAATGCAACGATTACTATTGCGCCAAGCAACTTTCGCCGCGTACGTCAATTCATCCGTCGTTAAATCATAACGACCAGTTTGTTCGATTTGTTCGGACACCTCTTGAAATCGAACGTCGAAGTACCTCGATGATTGTTGATTGTAATATTCTTTTAGGAATTGCCGAGCGTCTTCGATCATCGTCTTCCACCTCATTATTCACGTTGCTTTTCCTATCTTTACATACTTTTCATTCACATACAAAGTCTTGCAACCTTTCACCTTTATTGTCGTATTTTCTATTGGAATACGAATGGTACTTAACAGCATTCAATGAATCGCTTACAATATAAGTGAGTTCTTCAAATAAAGGACGTGTGATCAACATGAATATTGGTTTCTTTTTATTGCCAAAACAAGAAGTGAAATACTTAAGCCCGGATGCCACAATTAGACAGGCTATAGAGAAAATGCGTCATCATCGTTACACTGCCGCTCCTCTTATTAATGGCGATGGTAAGTATGCAGGAACGATCACTGAAGGGGATTTACTTTGGGTCATTATGGATAATCGCGAGCAACCACTAGACACCATCATGAACCTGCGACTAAAAGACATTCCACAACGTGTTAAAAACATCCCCATATACATTAATGCGGAAATGGAAGACCTTATTGCGTTATCTTCCGACCAAAACTTCATTCCTGTTATGGACGATTCTGGTTACTTTATCGGAATCGTACGACGAAGAGACGTTATTAAATACTGCTCATCACAATTATTTAACAAAAAACAAGAAGAGAACATCTAAAAATTCATGATGTTCTCTTCTTGTTTTTATTGATATTGCTTTAGCGTATGGTAAAGCTTTAAGGCATGGCTAATTTCGCCTTCAACTTTAAGTTGACCTGTCATGTAAGCGGTCGTAGGATTCCATTCACCATCGAGCAATTTATGAAAGTTCTTATCGCTCATCTTAAGCACACAATCTGCTTCACCCGGAACCGGATTCGATTCAACTTCAACAACACCATCTTTGAATACAATGCCGTATAATCCTTCGGTTTTTAATTCAAAATGATATCGTCTTTCTAAATCTTCAATATGCTTAGGGTTTTCATTCATTTGATTCGCTAATTGTTGAATCTTCTCTTCTGTTGCCATCTGCCACTCCCCTTATTCACAATGTACATCTTTCTCTATTGTACTGAATGATCATTCATTTTAAAAGAGGAGGCTTATTATTTTTGTTCCTGACTTTTGGCAATCGCTTCTTCACGCAACTTATATTTCTGGATTTTCCCTGACGCAGTATCGGATACTCGTCGACAAAGTACACATCTCTTGGCACTTTGAACCGTGATATTTTGTTAAAGCAATAGCGTTTTAGCTCATCCTCAGTAAGTGATGTATGCGGTTTCAAAAGAACCCAAGCCGATACTGCTTCACCGTATTTCTCATCAGGAACTCCCACGACTTGAACGTCTTGGATTGCAGGATGTGTGTACAGAAACTCTTCGATCTCTCGCGGGTAGATATTTTCTCCACCACGAATAATCATATCTTTGAGGCGGCCGGTGATTTTACAATACCCGTCATCATCCATCACGGCCAAGTCCCCAGTATGAAGCCACCCATCTGGTTGTAAAACGGCGTCTGTTGCCTCTTGATTGTTGTAATACCCGCTCATCACATGATAGCCACGAGTACAAAATTCACCTTGTTCTCCACGCGGCACTTCTTCCTCTGTCCCAGGTTGGACAATCTTCACTTCAACATTTGCTAACGCACGCCCAACCGTCTCAACGCGTAATTGCAAAGGATCATCGACTTGCGTTTGCGTACAAACAGGAGACGCTTCCGTCTGTCCATAAGCAATCGTCATTTCCTTAAGTCCCATTTTGTCTACGACACCTTTCATGACTTCAATCGGACAATTAGATCCTGCCATAATTCCTGTGCGCAGCGTACTCAAATCATACGTCTCAAACCCTTCTACATTCATTTCTGCAATGAACATCGTCGGTACGCCATGTAACGCTGTACATTTCTCCTTCTCTACCGTTCTTAAGACTACTTTAGGGTCGAACTCTTGAATTGGCACCATCGTCGCTCCCGTTGTTACACATGCGATTGTACTCATCACACACCCAAAGCAGTGGAAAAATGGCACTGGGATGCAAAGGCGGTCTTCAACGCCTAACTGCATTCGGTTCGCAACGTTATACCCGTTGTTAACGATATTACGATGCGTCAACATGACGCCTTTGGGAAATCCTGTCGTTCCAGACGTGTATTGCATGTTGATCACTTCATCAGGTTGTAATGTATCCATTCGTCGTTGGAGCGCATCGTTACTTACTGTAACTGCTTGCTCCAGTAGATCTGTCCAGTTATACATTCCTGGATATCGCTCTACACCAAGGTAGATCACCCGTCTTAAATGTGGCAACGCTTCAGAATACAACTCACCTGGAACAGATGTCTTTAATTCAGGAACAATTTCATACAACGTATCAATGTAGGACGTCCCTTTGTATTCATCCATTAAGAGTAACGTTGTTGTATCCGATTGCTCTAACAAATAACGTAGTTCCGCAGAACGATAATTCGTATTAACCGTTACTAATACAGCGCCTACTTTAGCGGACGCAAATTGTGTACTCACCCACTCTGGAATGTTGGAAGCCCAAATGGATAAATGTTCCCCTTTCTCGATCCCAAGACTCATAAGCCCCTTTGCCACAGTTCTACAATGTTCTTCAAATTGTGAATACGTATAGCGTAATCCTCGATCGCTATATACAAGTGCTTCTCGATTCGGTTGTTCGCTTGCTGTGTCTGTAAGAATCTGACCGAGTGTTCGCTCAATTAATTCAACCATCCAGCTTCACGTCCTTTTTAGAGAAAGAGTTGTTGTGTACATGTTCTAGAAAAACGCTGGATTTCCTTTTAACAATTGCACGGTCTCGGTGGCTAAGGAAAATAGAAGTTATTTATTCTGGAGCACCTTTCTACCAAGATTTTCTTGTATTCGATTCGCAATGATGATAAATTTCTGATGGACTAATTCAGAAGGAGTTTTACATATGGATTTTAAATTTATTCTTAAATTAATTTTCGGAACGATTACGACGATCTTTTTCTCACTTTATACTTTTTTTGTTTGGGCTTAGTGTAGAAGCTATTTCTATCATTTTACTTAGCATAATCGTTACAATGACTCTACTCATATATAAAGAAATAAGAGAAATTAATCGAAAACATTTTAAGAGCAGTTAGCCAAGAAGAAATAGCTAGAAAGACTTGGTTGATGCCTCATATGCCTTCTCATTAAAAAACTCCTCTCAAAGTATATGTGCCTACTTTGAGAGGAGTTTTCTCGTATTAAATCGTTAATCCGAAGATTTCTGCTATGCCTCGCGCATGTCCGAGTGCAACCGATTGTAAAAACGCATCATCAGTTAACCGTTCCGCATCACTAGCTGTATCGATAAACATGTTCTCAGTAAGAATTGCTGGCATAATTGTTTCTCTTAAAACAGCAAAGTTTGCCGTTTTCTCACCGCGATCGGTGACGTCTATTTCTTGCATAATTGCTTGGTGAACCGTCGTTTGATACGTGGCTGTCTCCGTTGGCGCTGACGTGTAAATAAACGATTCAAATCCTGTTCCTCCACCTGCATTCACGTGTATGGACACAAAATAATCCGCACCAAAGTCATTTGCAAGCTGGGCTCGTGCCGATAAGCCAACATCACTGTCATCACTTCTTGACAACTGCAGCTCTACATTTTCATCGGCTTCGAGCAATGCTTGAAGTCGTAAAGCCAAATCTAGCGTAATGTTCTTCTCTTCTAAACCGTTTGCAACCGCTCCAGGATCATTCCCACCGTGACCAGGATCAATAAAAATTCGAACCATTTGATCATCTCCCTTCAGTACATAAAGAGAGAAATCCACACCCATTCACAACGTATTAGAAAGAAAAAGGCATTAGTCTTCGTCTTTTGTCCCTACTGGATTTTCTTCAAACGAGGACCATTCACTCCAACTACCAGGGTATAACTTCACGTTGTTAATGCCTGCTTGTCGCATACCAATTACATTCGCCGTAGCAGACACCCCAGAACCACAATAGACGATGACTTCCTTCTTCTCTTTCAACGGTTTATACATGTCTTGCAGCTGTTCTTTCGTTTTCCATGTTCCTGAATCGTTTATGTTTTCCTTCCAGAAAAGATTCAACGCACCAGGGATGTGGCCCGCTTGTTGGTCTAATGGCTCCACTTGACCTGCATAACGCTCGAATGCTCTTGCATCAACAAGACAGACGTCTTCTAAGTCTTTTTTTCTGTTTCACTTCTTCCATCGTCGCCACAAGATCGGCTTGAATTGACGGAGTGAACGAGACAGCTTCAAGCTTAGGTTTGGCATCCGTCACAGGGTAGCCTTGATCTTTCCAAGCCGTATAATTCTCATCGAGGATTGATACACGTTGTTGTCCTACGTACTGAAGGAGCCACCATAGCCTTCCTGCCATTGAACCGTTTTGATCATCATAAACGATGACATGTTTCTCCTCGTTAATACCAGAGCGCTCGAGGAGTTTAACAAATGATAAAACATCCGGTAATGGATGCCTGCCACCTTCTTGCTTAGGTTTCGTCGCGTCGGATAAGTCTTTTTTCAAATCGAAATGAATCGCTCCTGGAATATGATCAATCGCATACTCTGCGCGTCCCTTCGATTCATCCATTAAATCGAACCTCACATCTACAATGACGATCTGACTGTCATACAAATGTTCATGTAACCATTCTTTTGTTACGATGTCTTGTGTCTTCATTAACGATCCCTCTTTTTAAAATGTAGTTATTGTATATAAAAATACACTACCCGTTTAAAGGTAGTGCTTAAGCTTCATCCTTGAAGTTATTCTGTAAAATCAATCCACTAAAACTTACACCAGCAGCAATAAGAATGATAATGACTAAACTCCAATGCGCTTGTGTCCCGGGAGCCTCAAGCATAGAAAAAAAATGCGATACCTACTGCTACTGCACCGAGACCCATGCCAGACATATACAGTCGTTCGCCAATTCTGCGCAGTGTGAACACCCCTCTTTATTATCTAACTTTTCAATCTTTTAAGCAAGCATGAACTTGCTGAAAGTTCACGTTTTTAGTACGCTTAAAGAAATTAAAAGAGAAGGTGACAGATTTTGCAAACTCGACTACAACAACTTGAAACCTTTGCACAACAACAAAACTTAGACGCTATCCTCGTCACATCAACAGCAAATGTCTTTTATTTAACTGGCTTTTACTGCGATCCGAAAGAACGTTTCTTAGGGTTACTTTTGTTCTCTGACGGTCGAAAGCCAATGATCATTTGTCCAAACATGGAAATGAACTTAGCAAGAGCAGCAGGCTGGGCACATGATATTAACGGGTATGATGATACCGAAAACCCCTTTGATAAATTTCCGTCAATGACTTCTTTAGCCATTGAAGAGGAACACGTCACAGTTGCTCGCTTACGTAAACTTACCAATACGCATCGCAACATCGAAACGACGTCGATTGACAACGAATTGCTTGGCATGCGCCTCCAGAAGACCGAAGAAGAAATTGAGTTGCTACAAAAAGCTGCTCATTATGCTGACAGAGCAGTAGAACTTGGTGTTGCCGCCCTTAAAGAAGGCGTAACAGAACTAGAGATTATTCAAGCCATTGAATCTGGATTAAAGCAAGAAGGCATCTCGAAAATGAGCTTTGATCCTGTCGTCTTATTCGGCAAAAACGCAGCAGACCCACATGGCAGCCCAGGTACAACCCCATTAAAACGTGGCGACGCTGTCTTAATGGACCTCGGTGTTTATTATGAAGGGTACGCTTCTGACATTACACGCACGGTCTTCTTCGGTGAACCATCGAAAGAACATCAAGAAGTCTACGAAACCGTTCTTGCTGCAAACGTTGCTGGGATTAACGCGTGTGTTGTCGATGCACCGATCCAAGACACTGATGACGCTGCTCGCTCCCTCATTACACAAGCAGGTTATGGAGAGTACTTCACTCATCGACTCGGCCACGGGCTCGGCATTGAAGTACACGAGGAACCTTCAATGCACGGTAAGAACAGCCAACTTCTCCAAGAAGGTATGGCATTAACCGTCGAACCCGGTATTTATCTACTCGAAAATATTGGCGTACGTATAGAAGACGATCTTATTGTTACGAATAACGGCCCGCTCGTTCTTACACAATACCCGAAAAGCTTACAAATCGTATAATTAGAACCTTACGATGCTCCGTCCTCTACACGTTGGACGGAGTTTTTTGATGAGTTAACTGAATACACGCGACTGTCGCAATCGATAACGAAAAATAAGGCATAGCTCATGACGTGCTATGCCTACCATTAGATCGAATTGGTCATCTAATTGAAACCTCTTAGCTCTTAACCGTTGCAGGTAAAAAGAACGCACGTAACTCTTGCCAATTGTCTACGCGCTTAAACCTTGAATCGTTGACATTATGAAACGCCGTGTACATAATGCTTTCCCCCGAGAACGACTCGAGTTTATCAGGGTGGTCGTCAACGAGATAATCGGCGTGAATAATGCTCTTATCACCACAGAAGACGAAATTTTGTGGATTTAAAAATGGGAAATGTTCGCGCAACCAGTAAAATTTCTCTGAAAACGAAGTCGGAACTTCCATTGCTGCTGTCGCAATAAAGATTTCGTAATGATCATGTAGCTCTTTCATAACTTCAACGGCATCTGGCATCACATCAAGCGATGCGAAGAAACCTGGTTCTTGTAGAATTTCATAAATTTCTTTCGTATGATGCGGACGCACTGCTCGAAGTTTTTGTGCTTTTAAATCTTGAACGGTCAACGTGTCTTCAAAACGCTCATTGTAACGCTCAAGAAGTTCAGAAATGAGATCTGCCATGACCTCATCCATATCAAAGGCTATTCTTTGTTTCATCTTTATCACCCTCCGTCACCTTCTATTGTATCTGATCTTCTTTAACAGATATATTAAATGATTCAATGTTTAGTTGTTCTTAACAACATTTACAAAAAAAAGAAAGCCCCAACCGATGATCGGCAGGAACTTTCATTACGTATACAGTCATCACACAAAGATGTACTGTGTTCATTCAAGTCATCACATTGCACGTTATGAATAGCCATTATTTGAAGCATATGAGCTCCAAAACCATGCTAAACGTTTAGGCAATCATATCAATACAATTAAGTATTCACCCCGTACACTTATCATATTGAAAATGATTCTCAATGTCAATTTATTTTCGCGATGAATAGTTCCACATCTACCGTTACGTTTAATTGTTCAAAGCTTTGTAACACTTGTTTTTGTTCAGCGGTCGCATCCCAGGATGCAGGTGTCATATCAATTAAAGCGGGAATATGCTCACGTTTCACTTCAAGCTGTTGATAAACGGAGCGTTGCTCCAACACTTCAAAGCGTTTCGCATAATTTGCAATCGCATCCGTCGTATCAAGGGAACGCCCTTTTTCACCGTACAGTTCATCTCGAAGTTCTTGTAAATACCGCTTACCAGGAATTGCCTTAATAATTACCCCGCCAGGCTTTAGTACTCTTGTAAATTCCCGACTATTAAGCGGTGAAAATATATTAAGAACGACGTCGATGGAATCGGTTGCGATTGGTAATTCTTCTACATTCGCAACCGTCCATAACAGACGGTCCATTTGACTTGTTGCGAGTGCGATTCCCTCTTTTGAAGAATCAAGGCCTACCCCGACGCTCGTATGGAATTTCTCAACAATCCTTCTTAAATGGCTTCCTTCTCCACATCCAATATCAAGAATACTTAGCTCTTCATCTCCTACATGTGTAGTGATGAGCGCTCCATCTCAGCTAACACTTGCTGGAATAACCCTAAGTTATAGATGGCACGCCTTGATTGAAACATCTCTTTCGTATAGTCACTATCCATTGGCTTTTTTTAGCAAATGAACATAGCCTTTCTTGGCAAGATCAAAGGAATGTTGCTTAGAACACACTAAGCTTCTTTCAATAACCTCAACGGCTTCAAGACAAATTGGACAACGGAAAAGTCCAGCGTTTTTTTGATAAAGCTCTGCTGCAATGTCAATTTTCTTCATGATTCACCTTCGTTCAAACGTTTGAATCATCATATCATATGTCTTTACACATGAAAAAAAGCAGAGATCAACTCTGCTTTTTT
>NZ_BAXL01000012.1:0-140949 GCF_000698185.1 Geomicrobium sp. JCM 19055 | reverse complement strand
AGCACCCGTAGCACCGGTATCGCCAGCGGTGCCCGTAACGCCAGTAGGTCCCGTAGCGCCGGTATCGCCAGTAGCTCCAGGGACTCCACCACTAGGACCTGTTGGACCTGTATTACCCGTCGGACCAGAAATGCCTTGAGGTCCAGTCGCACCTGCCGCTGCAATAAGCGTGTAGTCAGGAGAAGTACCTGGCGTTCCTGAAGGAGGAGAAGTGTTGACGAGATAAGTGCTTCCTTCATACGTTACGACTTGCCCGACTTGGTAAGTTGGAGCCGTCGTAGGGTCAAACGGAATGACTCCTTGGAGTCCGATACCAGTTGCCCCAGTTGGACCTGTAGGACCAGTGGGTCCAGTCGCCCCTGTGGCACCAGGGATTGGTATTGTGATGACTGTAGGTGGCGCTGTTGGTATCGTTGGAATGGTTGGGATTGTTGGTGAAGTGGGGATTCCGGTAGGTATCCCAGTTGGAATTGGGCCATTACCACCAATGACTCCGGCACCATTTATTAGGTTATTGTTAATTGAAATTCCGTTTCGATTGCGCCGATTGGGATTCCATAAATGTTCAGGTTGATTCACGAAGACACCTCCAAATCAGAGAAAAATGGTCAAATCATCGTATGTGTAGATGGATTAGGAGGTGAGTCATAATTGACCTTTGCACAAAACAAAACAGCAAGTGATGATCTCATCACTTGCTGTAAATTATTGATTTATGCTGTTTTCAACTTCTTCAATTGATCCGACTGTATCAACAACTCCGTTACTGTCCAAAACGACAAAGGCAGGGGTTGTGTCTAAATCAAAAACATCTTTAAAGTTCGTTGCTGGTTTTTCTTCTGAAGTGTGGAGGTAGTAAACTTGCAAAAGGTTATCAGATTGCATAAGTTTTTCTACTTCTTGTTCATCTACATTTTCCATATTATCGTCATCACTATACACGATCGCTAAATGATAGCCCTCTTCAGAAGGAGAGTGTTCAGCAATAATTTCTTCGTTCGATTTAGGGTCGTAGACGAGAAAATCCATTTCTACAGGGCTTTCCGTAGCATCATAGTCAGCCATATCGAAGTCAAGTCGTAAACGGTCGCCTTCTTCAATGATTTCTGGATCAATTGGCGCTCCATCGCGGTCAATAAAATCTAACTCGTCAGTAATTTCTACTTCAAGTGTACGTAACATCATATCAGTGAAATCTTGTTCAAGCTCCTCTTGGACATACTTTTGATGAGCTGGAGATAAGTCTAGAATAACCGATGACTCAGTCATTTCCATGACATAGCCTGCAGTCATGTCCTCTGGGTCACCAATATGATTCGTCGCTTCACTGCCTGGTGTTGGATTCGTGCCACAACCAGCCATTAGGACTGCTATGCTACTAACGGTTGCCATTTAGTTTTCATAGTAAATCCCTTCTTTTGTTTAGGTTGCTAGGTTTGTCGTCAAAGAATTGAAAACGTTACATCGTTTAATGCAGGCAACATGAAAGCGGTGAGGTTTAGACTGTGGTCTGTTCATTTTTTTAGAGACAAACATATGAATCCACTGTGTAAGTCACGTGGGTGTTGTTAGTTAAAAAGCTTATCGTGCCGACGAACTATGAAACTTGAGACGAGTATCTTTTGGCCAGTTTCACCATAGACTAGTGTGAACAGAGGAAGTGGAGGTCTAGGGGATGGGGGAAGAAGTCTGGATCGCATTTTTATTAACATTAATGGCAGGACTAGCAACAGGAATTGGTAGTCTAATTGCTTTTTTTTACGTCGACGACAAACACGAAGTTCCTTTCGTGGGCGTTAGGGTTTAGTGCGGGCGTGATGATCTTTATTTCATTTGTAGAGATCTATCCTAAAGCATTAGTAGCATTAACGAATAGTACTGGAGTGGAAACAGGTAAGTGGTTGACCGTTCTCAGTTTTTTCTGTGGAATGCTTTTAATTGCAATTATTGATCGATTCGTACCGAACGAGAAAAATCCACATGAAGTAAAAAAAAGTAGAAGATATGAACCGTTCTTTACGCGAAGTTCATAAACAGCAACCTGACTTATTAAAAATGGGGACGTTTACTGCATTGGCAATTGCGATTCACAACTTTCCAGAGGGAATTGCTACATTTGCTTCGGCATTACACGATCCAACACTCGGTATAGCAATTGCGATTGCAGTTGCCATTCACAATATTCCAGAAGGTATTGCTGTAAGTGTTCCGGTTTATTTTGCAACGGGGAGCAGAAAGAAAGCATTTAAGTTGTCTTTTCTGTCAGGACTAGCAGAGCCGCTCGGTGCTGTTGTCGCATTTTTATTTCTAATGCCTTATTTGAACGAAATGATGTTTGGATTTATTTTTGCAGCAGTCGCAGGCATTATGGTTTTTATCTCACTAGATGAACTTTTACCTGCAGCGCGTGAATATGATGAAGGCCATTCAACGATTTATGGCGTTGTGTTTGGAATGGCAATTATGGCAGTGAGTATTATTTTGTTCATGTAAATTAAGCTTTTTGAAATGCTCGGCGTTCGGCATATTCAAGACACTTTTCACATACGAGAACCGTATCTTTTTCAAGAGTAAGGTAGCGTTTCATATGTGGGGTTTTTCCTTTACAAAAGAAACAGCTTTTTCTTTGGAATAAGCGTTTGAACATGATGTTCACCTCATAGTAAAACCCTTGCAATGAATCATCGCAAGGGCTTTGTAGTTTATCATTATGATACGCCAACGACTGCTTTAATTTCAAGATATTCTTCGATTCCATATTCGCCCCATTCGCGCCCAACTCCTGATTGCTTGTAACCTCCAAAAGGAGCAGAGAAGTCAGAAGGGGGGTTGTTAATGGAGATACGTCCAGCACGGATAGAAGAAGCAACTTTTTGAACAGTTTCTTCATCTTCACCAACGACGTAGCCTGCAAGACCGTAGATCGTATCGTTCGCAATTTCAATAGCTTCTTCTAACGTATCGTACGTAATAATTGACATGACCGGTCCGAAAATTTCTTCTTGTGCAATCGTCATGTCATTTTTGACGTTTGTGAAAACGGTCGGTTTTACGTAATATCCTGTTTCAAGGCCTTCTGGTTTACCTGTACCACCTGCAATAAGTTCTGCACCTTCATCAAGACCTTTTTGAATGTAGTCTTGTACACGATCATATTGCTTTTCGGCAACGAGAGGTCCATAAAATGTCTTCTCATCTCGAGGGTTTCCAACACTGAACCTAGGAAGTACCCCTTTCAAAGCCTCGATGAATTCTTCGTGTTTTGCTTTAGAGACGAGAGTACGGGTTGCAGCTGTACATACTTGACCAGAGTTTGCGAAAACATTACCAGCAGCAATTTTAGCTGCTTTCTTCATATCGTAATCATCAAGTACGATTAATGGTGATTTACCACCGAGTTCAAGTGCGACTCGCTTAATCGTTTTCGCTGCATTTTCACTTATTTTTTGTCCGACGGCTCCAGAGCCTGTAAAGGATACGAAATCGATATCAGGGTGTGAGCTAATCGCATCGCCTACGGTTTCCCCTGAGCCATTGACAAGGTTGAATACCCCTTTTGGCACGCCAGCAGCTTCAAAGACTTCCGTTAGGATAAGTGCAGCATAAGGTGTAAGTTCAGATGGCTTTAGGACGACCGTGCTACCAGCGGCAAATGCACTTGCAAGCTTTGTTGACGTTTGGTTCGTTGGGAAGTTCCACGGCGTAATGAGACCGCTTACACCGATCGCTTCTTTACGGATTAATGTAGGTCCACGCTTTTCGGTAAATTCAAACGTCTCAAGTTCTTTTGCGACTTGACGGAAATGGGCAAGTCCCATATTATAGTGAACTTTCTCACTCATAACGATCGGAGCACCGAGTTCTTGTGTAATCATCTCAACAAAATCATCTTTACGCTTTTCGTATTCATCTGCAATACGAGTTAATAGTGCAATTCGTTCTTCTTTTGTCGTTTGTGAGAAAGCTGGAAATGCTTTACGAGCTGCCTTAACAGCAAGGTCCACATCTTCTTTCGTTCCATTACTAATCGTGCCGATAACTTCTTCAGTGGCAGGGTTTAATACTTCAATCGTATCCGTACTTGTAGATTTCACCCATTCACCATCAATAAAATGTAAAAGATCAGATCTCATAACAAGCCTTCACTCCTTTTAAGTAATCGTAAACACGTATTCTTCTTCAGTATAGTTCGAATGTAGAGGTGCTGGCTAGCTTTTTATTAAAAAAATCTGAATTTATCGGTAAAATATGCTATCTATCATTTTACATATACATAGAACGATGGCGTTTCGTTAACGTTTCATTTCAGATAATTGTAATGCTAGTCTAAACGATTCCCCCATGTTTGTTTTTCTAGTTTCACAAATGGAAGTTATGGGAATTGCATTAGCAGTAACTAAATACTGGAAAGGCGTGTCTTACATGGGTCACTATATTGAAACGTTCGATCAAACAAAACTATTTGTAGAAGATATTGGAGAAGGAACACCAGTCATCTTTTTACACGGTTGGCCTGTTAATCACCGTATGTTTGATCATCAAATGGCTGTGCTACCAGAAAAAGGATACCGCTTTATTGGTGTCGATTTAAGAGGTTTCGGTAAATCGGATAAGCTTCATCTGGATATACGTATGACGCACTAGCTGATGATCTTAGAGCTGTGATTGACAAGTTACAATTGGACGATGCAGTTTTAGCTGGTTTCTCAATGGGTGGCGCAATTGCCATTCGATATATGGCAAGGCATGAAGGAAAAGGAATTCGTAAGCTTGCTTTATTAGGAGCGGCAGCACCTGTATTCACAGAACGCGATGATTTCCAGTTTGGAATACCAAAAGATAATGTTAATGGATTAATTGAAGGTGCATACGAAGATCGAGCGAAGATGCTTGAAGACTTCGGAGAGTTATTCTTTGGTCACGAACCGAGTGAGGCTTACAATCGTTGGTTCCATAGCTTAGCGATGGACGCAAGCCCACATGCAACGATTGCATGTGCAAGAACGTTACGTGATGCGGATCTACGAGATGACTTATCAGCAATAGAAGTACCAACCGCAATTTTGCACGGTAAGAATGATGAGATTTGTCCCTTTGATTTAGCAGAAGTCATGGAGTCGGGCATTGAAGCGGCTGAAATCGTCCCATTTAACGATAGTGGTCACAGTTTATTCTATGATGAGCGAGAGAAGTTCACAGAAGAACTCATTCGTTTCTTTGAAAAATAAAGTGTAGAAGCTATGTAACGATTTTTTTGTTACGTAGCTTCTTTTTTTTATGAACTGATAGCGGACATTTACATACATATCCTTGGAAAAAATTTATTTTTTTAGAATAATAATATCTCGTTGACATTTAGGCATGAAAATTGCATTATTAGTTTTATGGATTTTGAAGTCGACGTTTGTCGGCGATAATTGTTTGAATTCTTTTGCGATAAGAGAGTAGAAAGAGGGCAGTGTTAGTTATGAATGAGGAAACTGAGAAAAAAACCTAGAAAAAAAAGGGCTTTTTCAACGCTTTTTAGACTTTGTAGAGAAGACGGGAAATAATTTACCACACCCTGTCACATTGTTTGCACTATTGGCGTTAATCGTCATCTTGGCTTCTGCAATTGTATCTAGTTTTAATGTTTCTGTTGACGACCCGGTGAACAGTGGGGAGTCTGTTGAAGTTCTCAATTTGTTAAGTGGCGAAGGAATTACTTATATATTTTCGAGTATGGTCGATAACTTTATCAATTTCGCCCCACTCGGTGTCGTATTAGCGACAATGATTGGTATTGGTGTATGTGAACGTACAGGACTTATCAACGCAGGGTTAAAAGCGTTTGTATTATCAATCCCGAACCGTCTCATTACAGCAGGTCTATTGTTTGCGGCTATCATGTCAAGTGTTGCAACTGATGCAGGGTATGTCGTATTGCCCCCTCTAGGAGCGGTCATTTATGCTGCACTCGGTCGACACCCGATCGCTGGTCTTGCTACGGCATTTGCAGGTGTTTCTGGTGGCTTTAGTGCCAATTTGATCCTAACATCAATTGATCCGATGCTCGGTCAAATGACGATCAATGCTGCAGCAACTATGGATCCAGCATACGCTGATCAAATGAATGTCGCGATGAACTGGTGGTTCATCATTGCTTCAACCATTTTACTGACGATCGTAGGTACAATTGTTTCTGAGAAAATTGTAGAGCCAAGACTTGGCGAGTACAAAGGAGATTACCGTGGGGATCTTGAACGTCTAAAGCCAGTTGAGAAAAAAGGACTGACGTATTCAGTCATTTCAATCGTCGTAACGGCAGGAATCTTAAGTCTACTCATTCTTCCAGAATGGGGACCGATGCGGGGAGACGATCCTGAGATGCCGATCGTCATGTCTCCATTTATGGATTCACTCGTCGTCTTTATACTCATTCTTTTCTTAGTGCCTGGTATTGTTTATGGTATCGTTACAAAAGAAATTCGAAGTGATAAAGATGTCGCGAAACAAATGTCTGATACGATGGCTTCTATGGGGATGTTCATCGTGCTTGCTTTTACAGCTGGACAATTTGTTGCTTTCTTTAATGAATCGAACTTAGACCTTGTTCTTGGAATTTATGGTGGTGAGTTCCTTACATCATTGAATATTGATGGACTCCCCGTTGTTATTGGCTTTATCATCATTACCGCAATGTTAAATATGTTCATCGGTTCGGCGTCTGCTAAATGGGCGATGATGGCACCGATTTTCGTACCAATTATGATGCAAACGGGTTATTCGCCAGAGCTTGCACAAGCAGTATATCGTGTGTCAGACTCTGCAACGAATATGTTGACGCCATTGTTACCGTACTTTGCAATGATTATTGCTTTTGCACAAAAATATGACCGCAAGATGGGTATTGGTACGCTCATTTCGACGATGTTCCCATTCTCAATCTTTTTCCTCATATCGTGGTCAATCATGTTGATTGTGTGGATGTTCTTAGGTCTAGATCTTGGACCAAATGCACCAATTCATTATGACCCTTCATAATGACGTTAAAAGTAATCGAAAGCTGCCTTAGAGATCGTTAATCTCTAAGCAGCTTTTTTTTGTGTGTAATGAAGTTCTGCCGACGATTTACCATAAAAACGTGTGTTAAACTAAGGAAAACTGTGAAAGGGAGTATTGTTCGTTTGAATAAATTAAAGTATGCAATGATTTCTGGGTTTTCATTAGCGGTTATCTTATGGTTTTATCAGTCATTTTTGTTAATGAACGTACAGATGGGACTCATTGTTTTCTCATTTGTTTTGATGACGTTCTTTTCCTATATTGGTTTTTCTCTAATGGAATATGCTAAGCAAGATGAATCGTAAGGAATTCTGCATAGGTAAAGAATATTGTTCATAGTTATTTAGGTAACCAGAATAGAAATCGGCGTAGAAGAAAGGTTGAGTGCACATGAAAATCTTATTGATCGGAGCAAGTGGTACGATCGGTTCTAAAGTCTACGAACGGTTAGAGAAGCAGCATGACGTGATTCGTGCCGGAAGATCAGGAGCCGACGTGACCGTTGATATTACGGATGAAGAAAGTATTCGAGCAATGTATGAGCAAGTCGGAGAAGTCGATGCTGTTATCAATGCTTCAGGAAGAGCTGGATTTGCTCCGCTTGAAGAGTTAACACCAGAGAAGAACGAATTAGGCTTAATGAGTAAGTTAAAGGGTCAGATTAACCTCGTATTGCTCGGCATTCCCTATGTGAAAGATAATGGTAGCTTCACCTTGACGACAGGCGTTATGATGGATGATCCGATCCCACAAGGAGCTTCTGCTGCGATGGCTAATGGCGCTGTGCGGTCTTTTGTAAAAGCATCAGCCATCGAAATGCCAAGAGGTATTCGAATTAACGCAGTAAGCCCTACGGTTTTAGAGGAGTCGTATGAGAAGCTCGGTAGCTTCTTTAAAGGTTTCCAGCCGGTTGCTGGGGAAAAAGTGGCTTTAGCGTATAGTAAATCTGCAGAAGGTATGCAAACGGGACAGAATTATGAGGTCTATGAATAGAATAGAATAACAAAACGGCACCTCACTAAAAAGGTGCCGTTTTTGTTTATTCTTCTTCAGTTGTGATCGTTACAGGAGACCATTCACCAATCACCGTTTGACCGTGGACACTTACACTGCCGTTTGCAGTAAGGTCTTTTTCAGTCATAATTCCGAGTGCGACTGTGAATTGGTTTAATTTTACTGGTACATTTGTTTCGCGACGTACTTCATGGTCGTTAATGTAGAAAATTACTTCGTCGTTGTGTTGGTCGTACGTAATTTTGTACAGGTTGAAATCATCTGTTTTAAAGTGGTCCGTTGATTCTTTGAACATGCAGAAATATTTCGTTTGATCGGTGTCAGGAACATCAACGCCTGGGAATGGAAGAATTCCATAAACAGAAGAATATTGCTCAGCATTCGTAAAGAAATCAAGTGCTGCACCTGTAGTGAAATCAAGCAAGTTAATGGATACATACCCATCATACAAGTCACCAGGAGTCGTGTCTTTTGTATTTGCTTTAATGCTAAGTTCAAAGCTGATTTTGCCATCTTCAGGTACAATAACAGGTTCTTTTGAGTAGTACATATGCTTAGCATTATCAAGAATTTGAACGTGGTCGTGTGAACGGCTTAGTGGGGCACGAACATAAAGCATGCCGTTTCTTGAAATGACGACCGCATTCGGTTCACGATATTCCCAAAAGCTTCCATCTTGAAGTGGGAAACCACCAATTCTCCACGTATTATTTTCGTTAATAATGTTATGGAATTCTCCTAATACTCGTTTCTCTGTCATGATGTTCACCTCTACATTGTAATTATACCGCTAATAATTAGCGCGATTGTTATCATTAAGCCAGTACGGATTGTCGCCTTTAATGATGCGCCCATTAGAACGGCATATTGTTTACTTTCGTTTTTAGACGATAATGATCCATAGGTTTTAAATAGTGGATACGCTGACAATAAAGCGATGAGAGCATACCAAGGTAATACTTGTCCAATAACAAGAAGAAGCAAAGATAGATAACTTAATCCTGCAAGGAATTTTGAGAAGTTTATTGCTTTCTTCTCACCAAAAATGACGACGAGTGTTTTTTTTACCAGCGTTTAGATCGGCTTCCCAATGAAGGAAGTGGTGGTTGTAAAGAATCAATGTCGTTAACAAGCCGATCGGAATACTAATTAAAAAAAGCCTCGATATGGAGTGACTCAGTCAGAACATAATACGTTCCAGTCACTGGTAATACACCGAACGCAAGAAAAATAGCAAGCTCACTATACCCCTTACCACGATAGCCGAACTTCAGCGGTGGAGCGACATAGAAGTAAGCAATAAGTCCACCAACAACAGCAAAAAGTAGTACAGCCCAACCGACAAAAATACTTAAACTAATGCCGGCAAGGAGAGCTATTGCGAAGTACCCCCAAGTAACGAGAGCAACGTGCGGATGTTCACTTGACCATTCGGTAGTACACGTGAATTTGTGGATATTGAAGCGGCAGACTCTTCAGCTGCTTGATCAACACCATTCTTAAAGTCCCACAAATCGTTAATCAT
This sequence comes from Geomicrobium sp. JCM 19055, assembly GCF_000698185.1. Classification (NCBI taxonomy): domain Bacteria; kingdom Bacillati; phylum Bacillota; class Bacilli; order Caryophanales; genus Geomicrobium; species Geomicrobium sp. JCM 19055. The sequence goes on along the minus strand of NZ_BAXL01000012.1, from coordinate 131,366 downwards.
ATTGCTAAATAAATGGGCACTAAGTGCACCGATTAGCGTAATAAGAAATAGACCGAGATGAAACGATTGCGTAAACGCAAATGCTCCGGCTGCACCAATCATAACTGGAAGCACCATAACCGGTAACACTTGTGCCCGAGATACTTTTAACCAAAAGCGTAAAGATGATTGAGTCATTTTATCCTCTCCGAATGAACACTTCCCTTTAAAATATACATGGGATTTGAATGACAAACAATCAATTGAGCTTAGTAGTTTTTTACAAAAACAAGCATAGAGCTAAATTGCTCTATGCTTGAGAAGTAAGTTGGGGAGTGGATTGGAGTTGTTTTCCCATAATAACAAAGGGTTTAATAATGGAACTCGGGTAATGATGGTCACAAATCAGATCCCAACCGAGTTGCTTATATAGATTTCGATCTTTTTTGTTCGAGAGTTCTAATGTTAATATCGCTGTTTTATGCCGCACGACATTTGTTATGTGTTCAATTAAATAACGAACGATTTTCTTTCGGCGGATTGTAGGGTGAATCACAATTCCCGTAATAACAAAGCAATGGTGTAGCCATTGATCGTACAAGTCTTTATTTAACGTCGTTTTAAATTGTTCATGATCGGCTTGACCAGGTTTTGATGTATAGCCGTAAATAAATCCGATAAGTTGATCGTTTGCGTCCAAAACTTTCAAAGCTAAAAAAAACCTTCATAATGAAAGTGTTGTAAAAGTTCAGCTTGTATCTCATCACATTGTTCTTTTGCATGCGTATGGCGGTAAAGAGAGATTACTGAATGGATTTCTTCTTGTTTGATAATCGCTTGTATATTGAAATGGTTCATTGCATCTCACCTCTTGTAAGAGAGCCTTTCTCCTTACTACTATTATACAAACAAGTGGCATGCGCCACGTTAACAATTCAATTAAAGATTAGCAAAAGTCGTAACATAATTGTTAAAAGCTTAAGAGAAATGTTGACGCGTTGCACGAGATCTGTAAAATAAAAATAGGTTAGCACTTTACATAGAAGAGTGCTAATGGAAATGCGAAGGAGGACTTATTATGACAAAAATACCTTTCCAAGCTGAGTCACAACGACTACTAGAATTAATGATTAACTCGATTTATACGCATAAAGAAATTTTTCTACGTGAATTAATTTCTAATGCAAGTGATGCGATTGATAAAATGTATTACCGAGCGCTTACCGATGACAACATTACATTTAATCGTGAGGATTATTACATTCACATTCAACCGAACAAAGAAGAGCGTACATTAACGATTACAGACACTGGAATCGGTATGTCACGTGAAGAACTTGAAAACAACCTCGGAACGATTGCCAAGAGTGGTTCACTTGCATTTAAAAAGGAACAAGAAATTCAAGATGGACACGACATTATTGGGCAATTCGGTGTAGGTTTTTATGCAGCGTTTATGATTGCATCTGAAGTAACCGTTACGAGTCGTTCCGTTGATGAGACACAGGCCTATGCTTGGACTTCAGACGGTACCGAAGGTTTCTCAATTAACCCAGTAGACAAAGAGACAATCGGTACGACAATTGTCTTGACGTTAAAAGAAAACAGTGAAGACGAGTCATACGATGAGTATTTGGAAGAACATCGCCTACAGACGATTGTTAAAAAGTACTCCGATTTTATCGGCTATCCAATTACGATGAATGTAACGAATCAACAACCAAAAGACGAAGAATCTGATGAAATGGTCGAAGTCGTTGAAACAGAAACGATCAACAGTATGATTCCGATTTGGCGTAAAAACAAAAGTGAATTAACGAAAGAAGACTATGAGCAGTTTTATCAAGATAAGCGTTATGGATTTGATAAACCACTAGATCATGTTCATATTAGTGTTGACGGTGCTGTTCGTTACGATTCCATTCTTTACATTCCAGAAAACGTCCCATTTGATTATTACTCTAAAGAGTTTGAGAAAGGGTTAGAGCTCTATGCTAATGGCGTATTGATAATGGAAAAATGCTCTGACTTGTTACCGGATTACTTTAGTTTCGTTAAAGGACTCGTCGATTCAGAAGATCTATCGTTGAACATTTCAAGAGAAATGCTGCAACATGATCGCCAGCTGCAATTGATCGCAAAAAACATCAAGTCAAAAATCAAATCACAATTAAAGACAATGCAAAAAAATGATCGTGAGCGTTACGTGACGTTTTATGAATCATTTGGCCGTCAATTAAAGTTCGGTGTGTATAGCGATTTTGGAATGAACAAAAAGGACTTAGAAGATTTGCTTCTCTTCTATTCATCACATGAAGAAAAGTATACGTCATTACTTGAGTACATTGATCGTATGCCTGAAGAACAAACAGCAATTTATTATGCAACAGGAGAATCTGTACAACGAATTAAAAAGCTTCCACAAACAGAAATGGTTGCAGATAAAGGCTTTGAGATTCTTTATCTTACGGAAGATATTGATGAGTTTGCGATTAAGATGCTTGAGAACTATAAAGAGAAACCGTTCCAATCGGTTTCTAGCGCAGACCTAGATTTTGACGAAGATCAAGAAGAAACAAATGAAGACTATAAAGAACTCTTTGATAAGATGAAAGAGATTCTAGGCAACAAAGTATCTGATGTTCGTGAGTCAAAACGTCTAAAATCACACCCTGTTGTACTTGCTGCGGATGGAGAAATTACGATTGAAATGGAAAAAGTCCTTCAATCGATGCCTGACAATAATCAACAAGTCAAAGCAGATAAAGTGTTAGAGATTAATGCAAAGCATGAAGTATTTACGAAATTGCAGCATGCGGATGAAGAGACATTGGCTTTGTACACGAACGTATTGTACAACCAAGCCCTCCTAATTGAAGGATTACCGCTTGAAGATCCAGTAGCATTTTCGCAAGATGTATGTAAAGTCATGATCTAATAAGGATTAAAAAAGAGCGACCGTTTAATGACGGTTGCTCTTTTCGTTATGTGGGAGGGAGAAAACCTTGTTGGCTGATAAAGAGTTCTTCATCACGAAACTCTTGCTGAAAGCGGCGTAGCAATTTTTTTGTAAGCTTCTTTGTCGTACCAATGATGGACATGTTCAGCTTCGTATCGGTTTTGAATGTTCAATTGCTTCGTTCGTTTGCCGCCACTGCCATCACCCATGAAAAAGTCGTCAATCGTAATTCGATTCGTATGGTCTCTTAGGATTGCTGGGAAATTTGGTGAGCTTGGTAAAAGTGGAGCAATCGCAGCTTGTGTTTGAATACCATTCTCATGAAGTTCTTTAAGAGCTCGTAGTCGCCCTCGGATGGCAGGTGCTTGTGGAGAAAACTGCTTTCGAATCGATCTTCATCTGTTTCGATTGTGATGCTTACGAGTAAACGGTCCTTTAGTTTTTGGAATAAGTCCAAATCACGAGTAACCATTGGACTTCTCGTTTGTATGAATAGAAAGTCAGGTGGGTCTTCAGTGAGTGCTTCTAAGAGGTTGCGAGTTAGCTCTTCTTTGTATTCAATCGGTTGATAAGGATCGGTACTAGAAGACATAAAAATCGTGACCGGTCCTTTTTGTTTTTCACGTCGTAGTTCTTTAATGAGCAATGATTTAGCATTTGCTTTTACATCAACGTAGTCACCCCACGATTCTTCCCGAAAAAGGGCGATTGGCATTTTCCGTACGTAACAATAAGAACAGCCATACGCGCATCCAACATAAGGATTCAGGGTGTGACTGTATCCTTCAAGAAAACCAGAAGCTTTCGTAAGAATCGTTCTTGCTTGTTTATGCAAAATCGTCTTTTCACGCATGAATGATCACAACCCTTACTGAAGTTTAAATACCGATGAGAGTGAATCTTAGTGTACTAGAAAAAAAGGTTGAGAGTCTCACAAGAACTTCTTGTCTCCTACACATGAACTACAGATGAGCCTTTAATGTAAGAGGTAGATCAACAAAATGCTGCCCCCCAGCATTCTCATTTAGACGATGAAACGTTAAGAAAAGTAAGGCATGTTTAGGAAAGGAGCGGATACGTAGTGAGTACCTTCAGTTTAAGGTGCTCACTCTTTTTTTAGATTTAGCACGTAGTGTATAGTAAGAAGTAGATAATGACAGATCAAAGTTGGAGCGTTAAGAACATGAGTAGAATATTAGTAGCTGAAGATGACCTTGAGATTCAAGAAATCGTTAAACAATTTCTAATGGCTAACGGGTATGAAGTGGTAACCGCAGACGACGGACTTAAAGCGTATGAAGCGTTTAAGCGCGAACCATTTGATTTATGTATTGTTGATGTAATGATGCCTAATATTGATGGAATCAAACTTGTTCAAATGATTCGCAACACGTCGTTTGTACCAATTATCATGTTAACGGCATTAGGTGAAGAACAAGATCAAGTCCGTGGTTTTGAGGTAGGGGTAGATGATTACATTACGAAACCATTTTCATTTACGATTCTGACTGCTCGTGTGGAAGCGGTATTAAGACGCACGAATCACCAGCATGAAAAAGAAAAAGACTATTATGTACACGAAGAATTAAAATTAGACGCTCTCGGTTACCAAGTGTGGGTAAACGATGAGGAAATTAGTTTAACGACGAGAGAGTTTGATATCTTAAAACTGCTAATGGAAAACGAAGGAAAAGTATTGACGAGAGAAACGATCGTTGAGCATGTGTGGGGGTATGAGTACCTTGGAGAGACACGGATGATCGATACGCACATAAAGAATCTACGAAAAAAGTTATCAACGGATCGAATTATGACAGTAAAAGGAGTCGGATATAAGTTACATGTTACCGACCATTAAGCATCTTTCACCAAAACGAATAACAGGTAAAGTTTTTCTCATTACCGCTGTTACACTCGTCACATTAGCACTCGTTTTCTATGCATTGCTGTATTTGTTTTTGCCGAGTTTTTATGAACAATACAAAATTCAAGAAGTTGATGAACAGATTGAACGGATTGTCTTGGAAGCGACTGAAGAGGAGGCGACGTTCCAAGAAACGTATGAACAGTTAGAAGCACTTAGTTGGAATCAAAATGTTTACTTTTATTTATTAGATGAGAACTTTCATCCGCTATTTTCCCTGAACGCTCGCACGTTTGAAATTGAAGACGGACTCGGCAATCGCACGACAGCCGTTCAACCTCCTACGTTAGAAGGGTTTTTAGAGGGTTATAGTCAAACCGTACCGATCACCATTGAAGGTCGAGCGTTTCATTTGTTCTTTAATGCATCGTTGCAACCTGTCAGTGAAGCAACGGAAGCGTTATTTTTGTTTTTGCCATACATTCTTATTGTAGCGATTATTTTATCAATCGGTTGTGCGTATTTTTTTCTCGAGACAGATTACAAAACCGTTGCTTAAGTTAAATGCATCAGCTCAATCACTCGCAAGGTTGGACTTTTCGAAAACGATTAAACACGACAGCGATGATGAGATTGGAGAGCTATCGAAAAGCATTAATCAAATGTCAAATAACCTTGAAGAAACGTTGCTACAATTGAAATCTGCAAATGAAAAGTTGCAATCGGACATCGAACGAGAGCGTGAGATTGAAGAACGTAGACGAGAATATTTTTCGGCAGCTTCTCATGAATTAAAGTCACCGATCACGATCTTAAAAGGACAGATGGAAGGAATGATCCATAACATTGGCCCTTATCAAGATCGCGATCACTATTTGAAAAAGTCGTTGAATACAACTGAAGAAATGGAGACGCTCGTACAAAACATGATGCAACTGTCACGATTTGAACGAGACTTGCTCAATCAAAAACAAGTCGAAATTGACCTTGTTCACGTCATTCAAACGACGCTTCATAAGTTGGATTACTTTAGAGAAGAGAAGAACATGACGACGAACGTTACGCTTCCAGACGAGCAATTTGTCATCGGAAATGAAGAGCTCGTCAAACGAATGTTGTATAGCGTCATTCATAACGGATACATGTACTCACCTAATGGAGCAAACCTCACCGTTTCAATGGAAGACTTAGGAGATGAAGTTATTGTTACGATTAACAACGACGGGGTTACGTTAAGCGAAGAGGAAAGAGATATGATTTTTAAACCGTTTTATCGTGTTGAGAAATCGAGGAATCGCCATACGGGTGGAAGTGGTATTGGTTTGTATCTTGTATCACAAATGGCGAAAGCTTTAGATGTACGCTACGACGTAAGTAGCTCTGAACATGACGTTACGTTTCGGTTTACGTTTAAGAATCGTGAATAGAGTTGTGTTATTCGCTTGTTTAAAAATACGTGATAAACAATAGACGAGCCACTTATGGCTCGTCTATTGTTCATCAAATATTTGTTTTTGATCCCATTTTCCGTAACGAAAGTAAAGGTAGGCAAACAAACTGCCGATGATTAAGCTGATGCCCATTCCAATGCCGATGCCAAGTTCACCGAACCAATGGGAGAATAGTGCAGTTAGCGGATAGCGAAGCACCCAAAACGAGAGGATGTTTAAGATGAGTACTTGGTACATCGCTCCAGAGGCACGTACGATGCCATTCAAAACGAAATTCACACCGAGAAACGGATAGCATAGTGCAACGATTTGTAGATACCGTGTCCCAAAAGCAACTGCTTCTTCGTCTTGTATAAATAATCTGACCCCTTGCTCCGCAAAAATCACGACAAGTAGAGCGATTGTAAACATAATCGCAAAGTTGTAAAGTACGGCAAGTGTAGCGAGTTGACGGACACGATCCCAGCTTTGTGCACCGATGTTTTGTCCTGCGATGCTGTTAACAGCAGTTCCTAAAGCCATGGCAGGTAACATAATTAAACTATCCAAACGTTGAGCGGCACTAAATCCAGCAACAACATCTTCGCCAAACCCAGTAACAACACTTAAAATGGCGGCAACACCGGCTGAGATTACGGCCATTTGTAGCCCTGATGGGATGCCAAGACGAAAGATTAAAGATGCTTCGACTCGTTTAGGTAACGTAGGCAAAGAAAATGGGGCAAGCTGATGCTTAATGACATAAAATAGCCCATAAAAAAATGCGAGCCCTTGAGATGCAATCGTCGCATAAGCGGCGCCCTCAATTCCAAGATTAAACCCTACGATAAACAACGGATCGAAGATAATATTTAGAATCACGGCAAGCAGTACAATCTTAAGCGGTGTTTTACTATCACCTAACGCACGAAGAATTGTACTAATAAAGTTGTAACCAAATAAAAAAATAATACCGATAAAGGTAATTTGTAAGTAAGCGATCGCTTGGTCTATAATCGACTCCGGTGTACCGATGAGTGAAAGGAGCGATTCTGAAAATACATAGCCTGCAATTCCAAACAGAGTCGCGATGACAGCCATAATGACGACAAAAGCATTTAAGTAAGAACGTAATCCTTGTTCATTATCTTTGCCTCTTTGTTGCGACAGAATGGTTAAAGAGGCATTGTTCAAGCCGATTACAAACGACAAAACGGTAAACATAATGGTGCTTGAAATGGCGACGGCACCTAGAGAACTTGCTCCTAGTAAATTTCCGACCCAAAGGCTGTCAGTAATTTGAAAAGAAGACTGAAGCAAGTTTGTAATCATAATCGGACCAGAAAAAAACACGAGCGGTTTAAACAATGGACCTTTAGTGAAATCTTGCTGAGTGTGTTTCATGAAGTATTCCTTTCAAACGTTAAGGCGATTAATCATCATTATACAAAAAGAATGCAGCTTTGTCTTGCAAAGCTGCACGTTGACCTTATTTATCCATTTCATGTTTGGCGTTTGCTTTCGTATCTTGTGCTTTTCCTTTTAATTTGTCTGTTTTTCCTTCTGCTTGCATCTTTTTGTTGTTCGTTACTTTTCCTGCAGCGTCTTTCACACTACCTTTCGCTTGGTTACCCATTCCTTTAAGTTTATCCGTCGCTTTATCGCTCATGTAAAACCCCTCCTTGATGTATTAATCCTCTATTCACGAAAATGGAAAGCTTTAAACCTTTTTGATAATAAATGACAAATTTATACAAATTCCCTATTCATGTATTCTGATGATTGGTATAATATCAATAATGTGATTGACGAGTTATGATGGATATTGTTTGTATTTAGAAATGGTCATGTGTAACATGAACATCACATGTAAGAACTGTAAGAAAAGGGAGGGCTTGTGTTGAAAAAGAAGTATCAGTAAGTGGTCTGGCGTTAACGCTCGTTCTATTATCGGCATGTACGGACTCAGAAGAGACTGCTAGTGCAGAAGACGCTGGTAATGCTGTTGACGGCATAGAGACTTACATTCAAGATTTTCAATCAGAAGCGGAACAATTACTTAACGTTGAAGAAGATTTACAGCTGAATTTTGAAGAAGACTTAGCCAACGATAGTGAAGGTGCTTTGCTCGAAGGGACAGGTGAAGTAGCTTCGAATATAAGTGATCGAGATGAGATTTTGCAATCGCTTGATTCAATACATAGCCAAATTAATCAAGAACTGAATACGATCGGACAAGCCATTGAGAATGTGGACGCAGAAGAGCTTCCGAGTGATATTGAAGAATTCTCGGTAGATCTTTCCGATTATAGCGCTGAACTATCACAGTTTATTGATGAATATCGTCACAACTTAAGTGCTCAAAGTGAATACTTTGAGACATTAAGCAATGAAGAAGCTGACTTTGCCGATATTACAGATGGGATTGAGAACGTAAACGAAACCCACCGTGCAATGAATGCCCATTGGTATGAACTAGAAGACACGTTAATTAGTATGCAAGAAATTCTAGCAAACTTTGAAATGCCTACGCCTGAAGAGGAGGGTGAATAGATGAATAAACCGTGGAAGTTGTCAGCATTTGTCGTCGCCGGATTTGTCGCTACAACGTTAAGTATCACGAGCGTGTCTGCTGAGGAAGAAGCTGAAGATACAGAACAAGACGTAGAAGAGACGGAAGAAGACTCAGAAGAAGCTGATGAAGATTCAGACGAAGATTCAGAAGATGAAAGTGAAGCTAGGTTATTTGCCATTCCAGATGCTGAAGAAGATCTACTTACGTTACCACGCCTCATTCCAGACCGATTTACATATGATAGTGGTGTGAACATTGAGTACCCAGAAGATGGCGTTCGTGGAATTTTCTCAACGGCACACTCGGCAGGTGGTCAGAAATTTAGTGAACTCGTTGATTTTGTCGACAGTACAGACTTAAACGCAATGGTTATTGACGTCAAAGATGACGACGGCTTTATTACATTCGAAACAGACTCAGAGGATGAGCGTGTTCAAGAGAATTCTCGTGATGTGATTACAGATGTTGAGGGAATGATGGATACGTTAGAAGAGTCACAGATCTATCCAATTGCCCGTGTCGTTGTCTTCAAAGATACGATTCTAGGAAAACAAGAACCTGAATTGTCGTTTACTGAAGGTGGCAACGTATGGACGAACCGTGGTGGATCTGCCTTTGTAAACCCATTCTCAGAAGAAGTGTGGGAATACAACGTTGAAGTTGCACGCCAAGCGGCAGAAGCAGGCTTTAAAGAAATTCAATTTGACTATGTGCGATTCCCAGAAGGATTCGGCAGTCGTGATGACACACTCAATTACACAGAAGGCAATTATGCTGATTCAGATATGGATCGTTATGAAAAGCGAATTGCTGCTGTAACCGATTTCGTAGAATATGCACGTGAAGAGCTTAGAGAGTACGGCGTCAAAGTATCGGTTGATATTTTTGGTGTAGCAGCAATGTACGATGAACCAAACATCGGCCAAAGCTTTGCAGCAATTTCGGAGAACGTAGACGTCATTTCTTCAATGCCTTATCCAAGTCATTGGGGAGAAGGTAGCTTACCAGGTATTAGATACCCAGACTTGGAGCCATACAACGTGATGGACTATTATTCTCAAGTTGAAAATGAAGTGTTAGAAGAACTCGATAACCCACCGGTTTCACGTCCATGGTTGCAAGACTTTACCGCATCCTATTTACCAGATGGACAATGGACATCTTATGATGCACCAGAAATTGAAGCGCAAATTAAGGCACTTTATGACAACAATATTTATGAATTCCTTCTATGGAATGCGGGTAATAACTACACCCCAGGTGTTGATTATAAACTCGGTCTAGATATTGAAATTGCAGGTGCTGAACTCATGGAAGACGATGAAGAAATGCCTGAAGAAGATTCCGAAGAAGAATCGGATGAAGAAGACAGTGAAGACGAATAAAACTCATTGCCCTTGCGAAATAAATCGCAAGGGTTTTTAATTGTTTGAGATGCGATCATTTGTTCGTTATAATGGAACTTAGAAAGGGGAGAATGTGCTATGTCGAGTGATCTTCAGTTTCCTGAACCGTATAATAATGTATCGAGAAAGATCATTCATGTAGACATGGATGCATTTTTCTCCTCCGTTGAAGAACGAGATAATCCTTCATTAAAGGGGAAACCCGTCATCATTGCGAAGCATCCACGAAAAACAGGTGGAAAGGGAATCGTTGCAACTGCCAATTATGAAGCTCGCAAGTTTGGTATTCATTCAGCAATGAGTGCGTACGAAGCTATGAGCGCTGTCCAGAAGGTGTTTTTATAGAAGGAAACTACCCTGCTTATAAAGAGGCATCAGAGCAAATCCTGCAAATCATGCGTAAAATCACAGATTATGTAGAACCGATGTCCATTGATGAGGCTTATCTTGATGTGACGAACAACAAGTTGCAAATTGATAGTGCTACCGTTGTGGCAAAGCACTTACAACGGCAAATTTACAAAGAGACGAGACTTACAAGTTCTGCAGGTGTGTCTTATAACAAATTTATTGCCAAAATCGCTTCAGACCAGAATAAACCTGCGGGCTTAACCGTCATCCTCCAGAAAAAGCAGTTGATTTTCTACGGGAGTTACCGATTGAAAAGTTTCATGGTATTGGTCCGAAAACAACATTTCGTATGCATGAATTAGGCATCTATCGTGGGGAAGACTTGTATCAGTTAGATCAGATGGATTTAGTGAGATACTTCGGCAAGGCGGGGATGTCTTATTATCGTAAGATCCGTGGTATTGATAACAAACCACTTTCTTTGACGAGAAATCGCAAGTCGGTTGGAAAAGAACATACGTACTTTTCCAACCTTTTCTCTGAGGATGAAGTAAAGCGAGAACTTATGAGATTGAGTAAAGAAGTGCAAGCTGCACTCGAACGCCACGGAAAAAAAAGGGAAAACAGTCGTTCTTAAAGTCCGTTATCATTCCTTTGAAACGATCACGAGGAGAATCAGTAACGCCACAGATTTCAAATCAGCAGATAAGATTTATCAACTTGGCCAGAAATTGTACGATGAAATTGGAGAAACAGATCAAGGAATTCGTTTACTAGGTCTGACGGTTTCTAACATAACAGAAGTTGAACATGAACAACTGAAGTTGTTTTAAAGGTAATGATTCAAAAGTGTGAACGGAGGGTAGTGTACGTATAGGAGATCTTTACTACTTGTAAAGTTGAGTGTGTAAAGGTAATAATAACAATACGTTCATACTTAAGAGAGGTGCTACTATGATTTATGGATATGTAAGACCATACAGTCGGGATGAAGAAGGTTGGCTTCAAAATCAACTACTAGAAAAGTATGGCGTCAACACGATTGTTCAAGAAGGGGATTTTGGTGAGGGTACCGATGAGGAACTGCATGATTTACTTGAGCAATTACAACCCAAGGACACGGTTGTTGTCGTTAAGCTTTCTTGTTTAGCAACTTCGAGCGAATTGTTACTTGAGACGTTAACGTATTTCGATGAGAATAACATTCGTTTTATTTCACTGTTCGATGAAATTGATACGCTACGCTTAGGATCTGTCTATTTAAATGCGATTAAGCGAATGGATGAATTTGGTTTTGATGTACGTAGTGAGCGGACAAGACTAGGAATTAAGCGTAATAAAAATAAACGTTATTTATTTTTAAATTATGGGTTTAAGCCGTGGTAGATCCGGGTATATGTGGATGTACCTTATTTGATTACCATCATTATATGGTTTCATGCACTCGGATTTGAATCATTGAAGAGAAGCATAGCCAAGTCGGCTATGTTTTACTTTCATGAGTTATTTTATCCAACAGAATGTACAATAGACACGCACAAATTTATCTTGCAGTATAATAGCCATTGAATATTACACATTAGAGGAGAAGAGCATGAACGAGAACAATCAACTGTATACATACATGATCAATCGAAGTGAGGGCATTACTAATCGCTGGTTTGAAGATTTGGAATCCGATGAAGGTGTGTATGGAAGTAAAAATGAAAGCGTCATTACGAAATTAAAGAAGCAAAACCATGATTTCCATATTCAATTCTTTAATTTATTCAAAGGTGACGGTGTTATACACGTTGATTCGTGGGTAGCGCGAGTAGCAAAGGATGAATATCATCAGAACACGCCGTTAGATACAATTATTGGTGAATTTATGAACAACCAATTAATTTATATCGAATTGTTCGAAGAGTATTTGCAAAATGTTGATCCGACAATGGATGTTGCTGAACAGCGGCATTGGCTAAAGGCAATTACGAAGCAGATGAATGATGTGATCGTTCAGTTTACGAAAGAATATGAATCTCAGTCGCAAATGCGAACGAGTGCACAACAAAAGACGATTGTTGAATTAAGTTGTCCGATTTTAATGTTGAGTCAAAGAACGGCACTTTTACCTGTTGTGGGAGACATCGATACATACCGCGCGAAGATTATGTTTGAGCAAACACTTTCACAAAGTGCTGAGAAGAAAATTACTGAGCTATTTATCGATTTATCAGGTGTACCGATCATTGATACGATGGTTGCTCAACAAATCTTTCAATTAATTGAAGGCCTTAGACTTCTAGGTGTATCAACGACACTTTCAGGATTACGACCTGAAATCGCCCAAACAGCTGTACAGTTAGGAATACAATTTGAGAATATTTCAATTAAATCTTCTCTCGCACAAGTCGTTGAAGAGCGTGGAATGATCGGATAATCGTACTGTTACAAAAAGTGAGTAAGGAAGAATCCTTACTCACTTTTTGTTCGAGAATTCATAGCCACATGTTACTTGATTCAAGATCGATACAAATCACCATGAGTTAGGTTGTCATTAATAACCGGATGATTCTTGATCGACATCAATCGCATCGAACATCGTATACGATTTCGTTTGTAACGGTTTCTCAGCAGGACCTTCAATAACCTCCCCAGTATATGAAAACCGTGACCCGTGACAAGGGCAATCCCACGTACGATCCCCATCATTCCAGTTTACTTCACAACCGAGGTGTGTGCATGTCGTATCAACGATATGAAGTTGACCATCATCATCTCGAAAAGCACCACTTCGCTGACCGTTATGTTTAAATACGGTGCCAGTTCCACGTTCTAATTCGTCTAAAGATTGCTTCGTTCCATCTAGCTTTCCTTTAATCAGGTGTGTAGCGACGTTCAAATTTTCACGAAGAAACGTAACAATAGATGGATCTGCATAAAAACGTTTCGGATTATACAAATCGGCATAACGATTTTGTTTTTGTTCTGCTAAGTCGCTTAAAATCATAGCAGCGAGTGTACCTGTGGTCATTCCCCATTTGCGATACCCTGTACTCACAAAGATATTCGGGTAATCGTCATGCATCGGTCCGATATACGGTAATTTATCAAGCGTCGTTAAATCTTGCGCAGACCAGCGATCAATCACTTGTTTGATCCCGAACGTTTCTTCAGCGAATTTCTCTAAAGCTAAGTAATGATGGGATACGGCTTTCCCTTGTCCTGCTTTGTGACTCTCACCCCCGATTAATAGCACATCTTTCCCTTTATGCGATGCTTTACGTATCGATCTCGTATTGGGTGATTCAGGATTTAAATACATTCCGTCATCGATCATTTGCATCGGCTCAATCGCAATCACGTAGGAGCGTTCAGCGGTAAGTCTGGAAAAATAAAAATGACTGCTTCATAAAAGGGGAAGTGAGTACAAATGTAAACATTTGAGCAAGTGATCTGATTGCCATTGCTCGTCTCTACAACAGTTTGTTCACCGTGGTTTATGTTGACTGCAACCGTGTCCTCATAAATCGTTCCGCCTGCTCGAGTAATTTCTTGAACGAGTGCAGAAAGGTACTTTGTCGGATGCATCTCAGCTTGGTTTGCCATTTTTAATGCTTTCTTAGATGAGAGCATATCAATTTGCGCATGTTCATACGGAATGTTTAATGCATCATAGGCCTTTTCTTCTTGTTCAAGCTTTTGAACGTAGCGATCACTTGTAGCATAAAGAATTGCATCTTTTTTTTCGTAGTCACAATCGATTGCAAGCTCCTGAATGGTTGATTCAATGTGCTTTGCTGCATCAACAGCACCTTCATAATGAATGCGTGCATTGCTTTTGCCAATGTTTGATTTGAATTCATCGTAAATCAGTGCGTGTTGAGCCGTAATTTTAGCTGTCGTATGCCCTGTCGTCCCATTCATGAGTCGGTTCGCATCGATGAGGGTCACGCTTTTCCCCTTCTTAGAAAGCAAATAGGCGAGAGTAATTCCAGTAATCCCGGCACCGACGATGAGATGGTCGACTTCTATATCAGATTCTACTTTCGGGTAGGTGTGTTCGTGTTCGTCTAGCCAGATGCTCATACTTCTTCCTCCTTGACGGTTTGATTTGTTTAGTATTGATCAAATTGGAAGAAGTATACAGTCAAGAAGATGCTCTTTGAAAACGAACATCAACGAAGCGAATTTCTGAACGACTCCCTAGTCGAATGGGAGGTCCCCAAGTTCCAAAACCGGATGAAACGATCATTGATGTACCGTTATGAGTTTTTATTCCATAGTCTAGCGGGAACTTCTTATTCGTAACATAATGCAACGGGGAGACTTGGCCTCGATGAGTATGACCGGAGAAGACAAGGTCAATGTGATCGTTAGTTGATAGTTCTTCAAGATCAAGTGGTTGATGGTCTAACACGATGCCGAATCGTTCTCTTGAAACATCTTTGATCATTTGTTTAGCCAGTTTACGATTTGTAGGATCTTCAGCATCTTTACGCCCGATGATTGAGATTGAATCTCCGAGGTAAACAATGTCATCTCGTAACAAAGAGAAGTTTGCTTCTTTCATTCGGTCAATATATTCTTCAACATCTTGACCGTAAAATTCATGGTTTCCAAGCACAACAAACGTGCCGAGCTTGGATTTTAAGTGAGATAACTCATCAAACATTTTATTTCTCTTTAGCGGTTCAATATTGTCTTCCATCACATCGCCAACGAGTGCAATGGCATCGGCATTCAGTCGATTTACTTTTTTTACGAGTTGTTGTATTCGGCGGTTACCATTGATATTGCTAGATGAATATCGGTAATGACAGCAATTTTAAATGACGATTCTTTAGAAGCTTTTGTGGATGTAATCGTGTGATGTTGAATAATCGGTGACCATGCATTGCGATACATAATGAGTAACAACGTTATAAAGGTCACCAAGCCGATCGAAAGAACAATGTTAACGACTTCAGAGGTGAGTAGTTCTAAGAAATATAAACTTATAAGTAACAAGTCAATCGGAATTGCAACGTATAAAAAAAGGTAAAAATAGACTCAAAAAAAGCGCTCCGAAGACTTTTATAAACCGTCCAATCGTCAGGTGGGCGATGAACCGACCAAGGAAAAAGCTAAGTGTAAAAGCGACGAATGGAACCCAAAAATAATACACATTCATTGCTAAGATATAATCAAATAAAAATGCGCCATTAAAACCGATGTACAAGCTAAGGAGAATAAAGATTGGCGCAGCATATCGTTTTTTTCATGTTCGCTAGCTCCCTATAAACGTTATGATAATGGCTTTTTAATTCCCTACATCGTAAGGAGCGAAACGCAAATCCGTGAATATGATACGATGGCACTGAATGCAAATGGAGGTGCAAGGTCATGTTTATAAGACGTGCAACATTGAAAGACGTAGAAGGTTTGATCGACATACGAAAGAAGCAATTAATTGATGAGGGTATCACAGCTGACCAAGATATTGACGATCAATTGCGACAGTTCTTCGTGGACAAGATTGAGTCAGGCGACCTCATCCAATGGCTTGCTGAGGAACAAGGTGTGATCGTTGCTACGAGTGCGATTGTCTTTTATCAATTTCCTCCTACCTATACGAACGTAAGTGGTGTGAAAGGGTATATTACGAACATGTATACTAAACCAACACATAGAGGCAAAGGATTTGGAACAAAAATGCTTGATCTTGCTGTGAGTAAAGCGAAAGAGCGGGGAGTACATAAGTTATGGCTCGGTGCATCTGCGTTAGGAAGGCCAGTTTATTTAAAGTACGGCTTTGAAGAAACAGACGAATGGTTAGAGTTAAACGTTCCAAAATAGAAATTATGACGATTCATCTAGTTATCGTTTCGGTTTCATGTATAATGGGTATATAAAAATATACTAGCGCTGAATTGGGGCTTTAATGATGAGCTATGAAGACCGTAAGATTTTTCTAAGGGAGCTAGAATGGCTCGTTCAATTTCAAGATCGATTAAATGATCATGAACACTACGAATGTGTAAAAGCAATTGATGTAGAAATTGAAGAGTTAACTGTCTTACTTAGAATTTATTAACTGGAAGCTAGCGAGTCAATGATCGATCTTCAGAACTGTCTAAGAGGCATGTATCGTACGTTTATAAACCGTAATTAGAACCTGCAGGGTTCTTTTTTTTGTTAATTCATTAAAAAAAACAGCTAATTATCTAATATTTATATTGTAATCTGTCCAATAAGTTGTATACTTGTCATACAACTTACTTAAGCGCTTACATAAAGGGGAGGAATTTAGGTGCTCAAGAAAACAACGATTCTTGCAGGACTAGTTAGTACGTCAATGCTGTTGGCATCTTGTAATGAAGGAAATCAATATTTTTCAATTGCCACAGCATCGACAGGCGGTACATATTATCCAATTGGCGTAGGAATGGGGAATTTATGGACAGAAGAGTTGATCGACGAAGGAATACGCGCAACAGGTCAGTCTTCAGCCGGTTCTGTGGAAAATATTGACTTACTTAGAAAAGAAGAGGCGCAATTCGCAATACTCCAAGGGCTAATTGCTGACCAAGCTTATCAAGGAACATCGGTTTTTGAAGGGAACGCTTATGAAGACTTACGTTCCATTACAATGCTTTGGCCAATGTTGAACACTTTGTTTTGATGAACAATTATGTTGAAACAGGTACGATCGCTGATATTGAAGGTCAGTCATTTTCTGTCGGACCACAAGCAAGTGGAACTGAACAGTCGACGCTTGCCTTAATTAATGGAATCGATCTTTCGATTCAAGATATTTCACCAGATTATCTTGGTTACGACGATACGATCTCATCCATGCGTGACGGTCGATTAGATGGAGGTTCTTTACCAGCAGGGGTCCCAGTAACAGCTATTACAGATATGTTTGCAAGTGGAGTCAATGCTAGTGTACTCGAAGTAACAGACGACCAATTAGATTCTATTAATGACGGACAGCCGGTCTTTTTTAGGTACACAATTGAGGAAGAGTCCTATCCAAGACAAGAAGAACCGATTGAAACGATTGCGCAATCAAATATCTTAGCTGTAGATAAACACCTTGATGATGAAAGCGTTTACCGATTGACGAAGATTTTATTTGAGAACTTAGAAACGATGTATCAAGTTCATAATTCCGCAAAAGCAATGTCTTTAGAGACGGCATTAGACGGAGTTTCAGTGCCATTACATATCGGGGCGTATACGTATTTTGAAGAAGTTGGAATGGACATTCCCGAGGAACTAATTCCTCCAGAGGCAGAATAATAAAACGGATTAAGGGGGACATGTAATGACTGTAAATGATGCGACTGAAGTTAAAGAAAAGGACGTTGAGCAAGACCAAGCAATGATGGGAAGACAGTTAAAAGGTTGGCAATACAAGACGATGGCTGTTATTGCAATTCTTTTATCTGGGTTCGCCATTTACGTAAATAGTCTAATGAATATTCAGGAGATCTACCGAAACATTATCTTCTTGGCATTATTACTTATCTTAGCGTTTTTGTTGTATCCAGCTCGTAAAAAAAGGAAATATGAAAAGATTCACAAAAATCGACCTTGCGCTAGCAATTATTAGTATAATAGGAACAGGTTATATTTTAATTTTCTATACGACGATCCATATTGATCGCGTTTCACAAGCGATTCCAATTGATTATGTTTTTGCAATTATTACAGTACTTCTACTACTTGAAGCGTCAAGAAGAACACTCGGAACGTTCATTCCAATTCTAGCTGGCGCGGCGATGATTTATGCTGTTTTTGGTCCTTATTTTCCAGGGATGTTCGGTCACGCAGGGTTTAGCATTGAACGTTTGCTTTATAGAGTGTACATGACAACAGAAGGGGTCTTTGGGTTAACGTTGTCAATTGCCTCTACGTATATCGTAATCTTTATTTTGTTTGGAGCATTTTTAAGTGTTAGTGGAGCTTCTAAGTTATTTAATGACTTAGCCATTGCAGTTGCTGGTCAACGACGTGGTGGACCTGCTCAAGTGGCTGTTATTTCTAGTGCATTAACTGGTTCATTAAATGGTAGTGCAGTGGCAAACGTTGCAACAACAGGTGCGTTTACAATTCCTTTAATGAAGCAAGTTGGTTTAAAGCGTAACTACGCGGCAGCCGTTGAAGCAACGGCATCTACTGGTGGTATGATGATGCCTCCGATCATGGGTGCAGCCGCATTTATAATGGCAGGGTTTCTTGGGGTGCCTTATGCAACCGTTGTATTTGCGGCAATTATCCCGACATTCTTGTACTTTATTGCCCTTGTGTTTGCGATTGATTTAGAAGCGAAGAAGCAAGGGCTAAAAGGGATGAGTAAAGACTCCATTCCACAAGTGTGGACGGTGTTAAAAGAACGAGGAGTTTTGCTATTTCCGATTCTCATCGTAATTGGGACGTTACTTGCAGGGTATACACCGTTATTTGCAGGCTTTGCTGGAATTATTTCAGTAATTGTTGCAAGTTGGTTAACGAAAGATAAGGAAACACGAGTAAACCTTTCAAAAGTTAAAGAAGCGTTTATTGGCGGGGCTAAAAGTTCTGTTCAAGTAGGGCTTGCGTGTGCGTCCATTGGAATCATTATCGCTGTTGTCACAATGTCAGGACTTGGATCAGCGATTGCATACAATGTCTTAAATGCAGCGAATGGCATGCTTTGGATTGCGTTATTACTCGTCATGGTAACGTGTATCGTATTAAGTATGGGTCTTCCTTCTACAGCTCTATACATCGTCGTTGCTGTAACTGCTGCACCAGCACTTATTGAAATGGGCATCAACCCAATTGCAGCGCATTTCTTCGTATTCTGGTTTGGTGCACTTTCGAATATTACACCGCCGGTGGCGCTCGCTTCATACACAGCAGCGGGTATTGCAGGTGCAGATGCAATGAAGACATCTTGGACATCTGTGAAGTTAGCTTTACCAGGGTTTATCATTCCGTTTATGATTGCGTACAACCCAGTGATGGTCCTACAAGAGACAAGTACACACTCAGTGAATGCTCTGACAGTTACAACCACGGTTGTGACATGTGTTATTGGAGTGTTCGCGATGGCTGTCGCTTTAAGTGGCTATCTATCAACGGATTTGCAATTAATAGAAAAAATTACTTTCTTCGTTGGTGCAATTCTTTTAATTGCTCCAGGTATGATGACGAATGTCATCGGATTTATTCTAATTGGATTAACGATGGCTTGGCATATGATGCGTTCAAAACGTGAGGAAGCAGTAAACATGACATCCTAAAAGGTGTGATCAAATGAGCAAAGTTTTAATCGAGCGTAAACACATTTCACAACAAGTGTTAGAACAACTAAAAGAAATGATTCAGGAAGAACCGTACCGTCGAGGGGTGAAACTACCTTCTGAACAAGAACTTTCTGACTTATTTCAAGTCAGTCGTTCACCGATTCGTGAAGCACTAAGCGTATTAACTGCAGCAGGTGTTATTGAATCGAAACAAGGTGGCGGCAGATGGGTGAAAGATGTGAAGCTCGTCGATATGCTCTCGAATTTGAAAATGGGACTCGTTTCTATGGAGGAAGTACATTCCCTCCTAGAAATGCGTCACATTATTGAAACAGAAGCGGCAGCGCTCGCAGCGACTCGTGCGAGTGAACGAGATCTCGTTCGTTTGGAAACCGCATTATTACAGTTTAAAGAGACGGTTCAAGATGAAACGGTGATTGGTAGTGAAGCCGATACAAATTTTCATTATGAAATTGTACGTGCATCAAAGAATCCCTTTCTCGTGTCATCACTTGAAAACATCGGTGAGCTGTTAAATCAAGCGATTGAGTATTCCCTTCGATTTAATGTTGGCAAAACCGAGAAGCGTAGAGACGTTTATAAAGAACACGAAAACGTATTTTTAGCTATACAAAAAAAGGATGCGTCAGGTGCTAGGGAAGCAATGAATACACACATTACGAATGTTCGTAAAAAACTAGGTGATACGAGTCTGGATTAAAAAAAGGATGAATATAGGATGAATGAGAACCGTAACGCAACAGAACTCGTTCAAAGGTTACGAGCGAAACAGCTCATTAATGAAAGTCGGATTTTAACGTCACTGTCTGATCGTGCGTCATATGCTTATGACGCATCGTTCGGACATCACATCCCTGAAGTTGTCATACAACCGACAGCTACAGAAGAAGTTTCAGAGGTTATTATGCTCGCGAATGAATTGCATGTTCCTGTGTATCCAAGAGGCCAAGGGACATCGTTAAGTGGTGGTCCAATTCCGGTGTATGGTGGCGTCGTGTTGGATTTCTCTCAATGGGACGACCGATTAGAAATTTATCCAGATGATATGATTGCAGTCGTTTCCCCAGGGGTGATTACGAGTCATATCGATGAAGCTGCAAAAGCATTTTCAATGATGTATCCCCCGGATCCGAGCAGCATGAATGTCTCGACCATCGGGGGCAACCTCGCTGAAAATGCTGGAGGACCGAGAGGTTTGAAGTACGGTGTAACAAAAGACTACGTACTTGGTCTAGAAGTTGTCACCGCAAATGGTGATATTATTCGCACCGGAGGTCAGACGGTCAAAAACGTCACCGGTTATGATTTAACGAAACTAATTGTCGGTTCAGAAGGTACACTTGCTGTTATTACAGAAGCAACACTGAAACTCGTCCCCCGTCCAAAAGCAAATAAAACGATGCTCGTTTTATTTGACGATCTCATCGATTCTGGAAAAGCCATTAGTGCGATCTTACGTGAGGGAATCACCCCTTCAAAGCTTGAGATTATGGATCAAGCTTCAATTAAAGCTGTGGAAGCTTATCAACCGACAGGGCTGCCGATTGATGTCGAGGCACTACTCTTAATTGAGATTGACGGACACCCACTAGCCATTGAAGAAGAAGCTGAGCAAGTTCGAGGGTGTTGTTTGAAGAATGGGGCAAGGGACGTACAAATTGCGAAAAGCGCTGAGGAAGCGAGTAAGTTTTGGCAAGCAAGAAAACTCGTTTCTCCTGCGATCGTGCAAGTGAAACCTACAAAAATCTCAGAAGATGCCACCGTTCCAAGAAGTAAGATTCCAGAGATGTTTCGTATTTTAAAAGAGATTAAAAACGCGAATAACATCGATCTTGTAGTGTTTGGTCATGCTGGGGATGGCAACCTTCATCCGAATATTATTGCGGATGTACGCGATGAAGAAGAGATGAAACGTGTAGAAAAAGCTGTAGGAGAGATCTTTGAAGCTGCGATTGAACTCGGTGGTACATTATCTGGAGAGCACGGAATTGGCACGATGAAAGCACCGTTTATGGAAATGGAACTCGGAGCAAAAGGTCTAGCAATGATGAAGACGGTAAAGGAGAGCTTTGATCCGAACAACATTTTAAACCCAGGAAAGATTTTCCCTGAAAAAGGCCAGAAGTTGGTGTTACGTGATGGTTGATAAACGACTTGCCTATCAAGAGACGTTTGATTGTGTTCAATGCGGATACTGTTTGCCTGCTTGCCCGACCTATCAAACGATGAACAAAGAAACGCATAGTCCAAGAGGGCGAATAAACCTCGTGAAAATGGCAGCTGAAGGTAAGATTAGTTACGATGATTTAAAAGAACCAATTGACATGTGTCTCGGTTGCCGTGCATGCGAAACGGCATGTCCGACAAATGTTCAATATGGATCGATTTTAGAGTCAGCAAAAGAAGTTTTGCGCATAGAAACGAAACGTTCAAAACGTGAACAGTTCATTGAAAGCGCACTTTTTGAAAAGCTACTTCCACATTCATCAATGCTTGCAATAGCAAAGTTCGGCTTATTGTCTTATCAACGGTTGCCTTTGCAATTTGTTGCACGAAAAACCGGTATTTTAAATGCGGTACTTCCTAAAGGAATGGCAGCTTTTGAATCAATCATACCGAAGGCAGAGCGTTCCAAAGAAAAGAAAGCTAACGAAGAAGACGCACCACATGGAACCGTTAAAGTCGCGTATTTTCTCGGTTGCTTAATGGATACGATGTTTTCGACGATTAATGACCAAGCCATTCAACTGTTACGTAAAGCAGGCGTTCACGTAACGATTGTCAAAGATCAATCGTGTTGTGGAGCGCTTCAGTCGCACGGTGGAGATCTCAAAACAGCACGTCAATTAGCGAAAAAAAACATTGAAGCTTTTGAAAACGGATCGTTTGATTACATCGTGTCAAGTATTGGCGGTTGTGGTGCGATGCTCGTTGAGTATGATCATCTACTAAAAGATGAACCCGCTTGGAAAGAACGTGCAGAACGCTTTTCTAAAAAAAACATGCGGACATTTCTTTGGTGTTGGCAAAAAGCGATTTAACCTATAATCGCCACGTTCATCATACAGCTGTTTATCAACCGTCTTGTCACATGACTCATGTTCAAAAAAAATGTCGATGCACCTTTGGAGTTAATCGCTAAAGTCCCTGGCTTAAATTATGTCCCTATGGACAAACAAGACCTTTGCTGTGGTTCAGCAGGGATTTACAACATCGTGAACTACGAAGCGTCAATGGACATTCTAGATTACAAAATGCCAGCAGTCGTTAGTGCAAAACCAGATTTAATTATTACGACAAATCCAGGGTGTCATTTACAAATGAAAATGGGTGTTGAGCGTGAAGGGTTGAGTCATCAAATTCAAGTGAAACACCTCGTTGAAGTCATCGCAGAATCTTGTTTATAGGAGAGGGATAACATGCATGATTACACAATAATTGGGGGAGGAATTGTCGGTTTAAGCGTTGCTTACAACCTTCTAAATAACAACCCTAACTTAAAGGTTCAAGTTATCGAAAAAGAAAAAGAAGTAGCCTCACACCAAACTGGTCATAACAGTGGTGTCATCCATTCAGGAATTTATTACAAACCTGGCAGCTATAAAGCAAAGTTCGCAAAAGCTGGTAGCGAGTCAATGCGTGCATTTTGCCAAGAACATGACGTAGATGTGGATATATGTGGCAAAGTCATTGTCGCAACAGATGAATCTGAGTTAACAAATTTAGAGAATCTGTATGAGCGAGGAAGAACGAATGGTCTTGATGTTGAACTCCTAGATGAAAAGCAGTTAAAAGAGATCGAACCTCACGTGAATGGTATTAAAGCTATTCGCGTTCCGACGGCTGGAATCGTCAGCTACAAACACGTATCTGAGAAGTTAACAGAATTAATTAGAGTTAGCGGTGGCGACATTCACCTAAGTGAAGAGGTGACGTCCATTGTAGAAAGTAATCAGTCTGTTACGGTTAGAACGAACAACAAAACGTATCATTCTCGTTACCTCATTAATTGTGCAGGACTTCAAAGTGATCGTATTGCCAAGATGGCGGGGTATCATTTAGATATGAAGATCGTACCATTTCGTGGAGAGTACTATAAGTTGAAGCCTGAGAAGCGTTACCTCGTTAATAATCTCATTTATCCGGTACCTAACCCAGAGTTTCCGTTTTTAGGGGTTCACTTTACGCGTATGATTGATGGAGAAGTGGATGCAGGACCAAATGCTGTTTTGTCGTTTAAGCGTGAAGGGTACAACAAGACGGACTTTAATGCGAAAGACTTGTCTGAAGTGTTAACATACGGAGGCTTTTGGCGAATTGCGCGCAAATATATGAAAACGGGCATCGGTGAAATGGTTCGTTCTTACAACAAAGATGAGTTCGTAAAAAGCTTGCAACGTCTGATCCCAGAGGTGCAAAAAGAAGATCTCGTTAAAGCGCCAAGTGGGGTTCGTGCACAAGCACTCACTGTTGAAGGAAAAATGGTTGATGATTTTCATTTAGTGAACGGGAAGTGTTCACTTCATGTTTGCAATGCACCATCCCCTGCTGCAACTGCATCTTTAGAAATAGGGAAAGAAATTGCAAAGCAAGTCCTTGTTCCTAAAACAAGCTAGAGACTATGAATTCCAGCATTATTATACAGACTTTTGATTACTAATGTTACAAACGTATGATAGTTTAACATTTCGAATTCAAACTAATTACATCTTTTTACAAGTTGATTACAAGCGTATAATGTACACTGAGCCAGAAATCAAGGAGGATCAGTGTGGTCGTATTGACTTGGGAGTTATACGCTTTGGAATACGAAATTCACGACATCAGGAACGAACTTAAACGATTACAAGAAGAGGCAGACCAAATAAAGCAAGCATTTCAAACGAGGCAACTCGAAAAGTAAGCGTACACACGATGTGTGCGTTTTTACTTTGTTGCAAAACTGTAAGAATTACGCAAGACAAATGACTACGTTTTTATTGCCTTGTTCGATAAAGTAGTAGATATAGCAGTGAATGAAGGAGGAGCATTTCTTGAACATGAATTTCGTGTTGCTCGTAGCTTTTTTTTATTCTCGTTGTGGGAACAGTTGTTATTTTTCAAAGAATTGGGTGAGGAGACGTTTCATGGATGTGTTAAATCGGTTTGGATTGTTTAATGTATTTATCGTATTCGGAGGTTGGTGCTCGTCCTTCTTTATGTCGATTTTGACAATCCACTCGTGTTAGATGTGGTTATGCTCGTTGCATACGCGTTAATCGTTGCGATGCACTTAACGAGGCTTGTGATGATTTTGAAGAACCGTTGACAATAAATTAGGAGTATGGCATGCTTTAGCTAACTTAATGAAAGGAAAGGTACAACGTCGAATGTGGAACTAATTCTATTACAAACAGACAATAGTAATACAAATATGTATGAATTATGTCTAGAGATAGGATTAGTCTGCCCAAATGTACTCTTTCCAATAAAGTGAAGGAAATGTATTCAAACGTCTTTTTGCGTTTGTTTTATTCGTGTACGTTTATAATGGATTAATTAAACTCTCTCTAGGCAACGCTGGAGGGATTTTTTTTGTTATTAAGAGCAAATCATTTAAGTTACTCAGTCAAAGGGAAATCATTATTCTCAATTGAACAGTTGCACGTATATGAAGGTGAACGAATCGGGTTGGTCGGCAAGAATGGTGTTGGAAAGACGACTTTGTTACAAGTGCTAGCCAACATGAAATCCGTTAACGAAGGTGAAGTGATTCTTAAAGGTACGTCCGCTTTTGTACCTCAAGAAGATGATCTGCCTCTTTTGGAAGCTGAGCACAAAGAAAGACATTTGTGGAATGTACCACAGACGCCGAACAGCGGTGGGGAGAAGACTCGTTTGAAGATTGCACATGCGTTTGCAACGGAGGCAGAACTTCTCATTATGGATGAACCGACAAGCCATCTTGATGTTACTGGCATTGAACAATTAGAAGCACAAATCGTTAATCAATCTCGTACCGTTATCGTTACGTCGCATGATATCGCGTTTTTAAATAATGTTTGCACGACGATTTGGGAATTAGACGATGGGAAGTTGACGGCATTTAGCGGCAATTATGATGCGTACAAAAAGCAAAAACGTGAGAGGGTTGACGAGCAAGCTTTTCAATATGATCAATATGTGAAAGAAAAGAAGCGTTTGCAACAATCGATTGAAGGAGTGAAGAAAAAGTCGGCCTCTGTAAAAAAAGCTCCTTCACGGATGGGGAATTCAGAGGCACGCCTGCATAAGCGTAGCGCTGGTGAAACGAAAGCGAAGCTAAATCGGGCAGGAAAAGCAATCGATTCAAGAATACAACAACTAGAAGTGAAAGAAAAACCTAAAACTGAAGCAGCGCTCGTCTTTAATGCTGCGCAGTTTACGCCGCTAAATGCAAAATACGTGGTGCAATTTCAAGATCAGCAATTGATAATTCCAAATCAGAATGTAGCTAAAAAGCTATCAGGTCACGTTCAACGTGGAGATAAACTAGCAATTATTGGTGAAAATGGAATTGGAAAGACGACGTTACTGCGTAACATGTATAAAGACCGAACACGCTTTTCGGTTAGTAAAGCGGCGAATATCGGTTATTTTGATCAACATCAAGAACAGGTTGATGGGGCTCGTACGATTTTAGAAAATGCGCTAGATCATAGTCCTTATGAAGAGTCGTTTGTACGTACGGTTTTGGCTCGTCTACAATTCCGTGGTGATGAGGTGCATCAACGAGCCGCTTACCTAAGTGGTGGTGAGCGGGTGAAGTTGTCACTCATTATGACGTTACTCGGCGAGCACAACGTTTTGTTTCTAGATGAGCCGACGAACTACCTTGATTACGTTGCTAAAGAAGCGCTTATAGAATTATTAATCGCTTTCCCAGGTACAATCATTTTTGTCACTCATGATCGCCAATTTATTGATGAAGTTGCGAGTCATACGCTCGATTTAAGTAAAGATGAAGCAAGGGTAAAAGATGTGAAACACGTAGAAACTGCACATGAACCAGAAGCGCTGGACCACATGCAATTAGACTTGCAAATGACAGAGACATTAAGTGACTTGCGACAACCATTGATGAAGACGAGAAAGCGTCATTAGATCAGAAGTTCCAAGAACTAATCAAACAAAAGAATCGCCTGAAGTAGCGGGAAATGTTCCCTGTTAACGTTTGTCATTTATTAGGATAAATCCCTTCTCGCAAGAAAACACTAACAAAAACGAGAAGGGTGAGATGATGAAACGTAGTGTATTCCTTTTTATTCTGTTTTTCTTAATGACAATTACAGGTTGCCAAGAAGCTTCTCCAGATGTCATTCCTGATGATGAATTAGGTCGTTTGCAGTACTTGAATTTGAATTCTGCTTATGATGATGGTGATGGACGTTATCCAAACCGAGGGCAATATGAATTGCCGGATTTATACATTCACTATATTGATGTTGGTCAAGGCGATGCGACGCTTTTGCATTCGGAGGATTTTACAGCACTCATTGATACAGGTAGACACGATCAAACAGATGTTGTTGATTATTTAGAAGAACAAAACGTAAAAGAAATTGATCTATTAATCGGTTCACACGTTCACGCAGATCATATTGGTCAAATGGATAAAATTATTGAAGGATTTAATGTAAAAGAAGTATGGATGAACGGGGATGAGCATACGACTGCAACGTTTGAGCGTGTCGTTGATGCAATCCTTAACGCAGATGTTACCTATGAAGAACCGAGACACGGGGACTCAGAAATTTACGGGAATGCTTCGTTTACGGTTCTGCATCCTGAAACACTTACAGAACACAAAAACAACAATTCCCTCGTCATAAAAGTCGCTTACGGTGATCAAAGTTTTTTTATTTACGGGTGACATTGAAGAAGGTGCAGAAAATGAACTGTTAGAGCGTGATATTTCTCTACAAAGTGATGTACTAAAAGTATCACATCACGGTTCAAATTCATCTAATAGTGAAGCGTTCCTTCATGCAGTGGAACCGAGTTTAGCGATCTATTCTGCAGGTGAAGGAAATGCTTTTGACCATCCAGATGATGATGTGTTAGCTCGTCTAGAGGCAATTGGTGCAAATGTGTATGGAACAGACGTTTCAGGCAATATCGTTGTAAAAACAAACGGTCGTGATTATTCAGTTCAAGCAAGTGAAGAAAAAGATGCCGGTACGTGTTACGCTGGCATGGTAGCAGTAAATCGTGCGACTGTTGAAGAATTACAAGAAATTAGCCAAATTGGTCCTGCAAGAGCAGAACAAATCCTAAACTTGCGACCTTTCACTTCATATGATGATTTTTTACGTATCGAAGGAATTGGGCAGGAGCACCTTGCATCGATTGAGCAACAAGGGTTGGCTTGCTTTGATGATTAGGAGGGATGAGTGATTACAGAGCGTGCTGTTCTAGATCGAATTGAAGACGGGATTGCAGTCTTATTAGTCGGGAAGAATGAACAAGAATATCATGTAAAAGAAAATGAGTTACCTCAAGGAGCTAGTGATGGTGTAGTTCTTGACGTTCAAATCACGAACGATCAAATTGTGGACATTGCAATTAATCATGAAGAAACCGCAGATCAAAAGGCAAGAATCTCTGCCAAAATGAACCAACTGAAAAAGAAAAAAAGGTGGAAGGTTCTCATAAAGAAAGACCGTCAAATTTGACGGTCTCTCTTTATCTTCGTCCTGTTAATAATTGGAATATAAAAATAACGAGTGCAATGACGAGTAAAATATGAATAAGGTTGCCTGCAACATCAGCGATAAAGCCTAATAGCCATAATACGATAATCACGAGAATGATTGTCCAAAGCATAGCGTACCTCCTGGCGTTTTGGCCTTATTGAAAAGTACCCTTATACCTATGAAAACAAACCAGTAATCATGACCTGTTTTTTCGGGAGGAAGATGTTGACAGTGCTTAGAATCTATCATACAATATAGTTGTCGTTAATAATGTTCCGTTAGCTCAGTTGGGAGAGCGCCACCTTGACAGGGTGGAGGTCACTGGTTCGAGCCCAGTACGGGACACCATAAGTGAATCTATGACTCGTATGAGTATAATAACGTAACCGTATTCTGCTACTAGTAGCAGAATACGGTTTTTTGATGTGTGACTTTCTTCTTGTCCTCAGTTGAGCACTTTGTTTTGTCGAATGTTGCAAAAAAAGATAAATATACAGACATTTTTTTGTCAAATATGTAGAAGCTTGATCGATGGATGTGATAGGATGATGCTGAAAAGGGGAAAGGGGACTGGTTATGAATAAAGAAACACGGGCAGACCAACTACTAAAAATAATGGAAGCATTGAACTATTATACAGTATTAACAGGAAAAGACACTGACCAAGAGTTTCGTTACATTGCGGAAATGCTAGAAGAGGAATTGCAATTAAATATCGCAAATTAATCGTCAGAAATTCCCTCATTGAGGGAATTTTTTGTTATTGTTAGATAATAGAGGAGGCGATGATATGAAAGCTTTTTATAATGGAACGATTTTAAAAGGGGATGGAACTGAAGTTACTGAATCGGCTTTACTCATTGATCAAGGCAAAATTGTTGATATTGTAGGCGAAGATACGATTCCTGAAGACGCCACAAAGATCGATGTACGAGGCGGCTACATAACACCAGGTTTGATTGATGTTCATACGCACTTAGGGGTTAGCGAACAAGGAATTGGTAAGGAAGGTGCTGACTTTAATGAGACGAGTCATCCTGCCACCCCGGAAATCCGAGCGCTTGACGGGTGCAATCCGCGTGAAGAAGGTTTTCTGCATGCATTAGCATCTGGCGTCACGACAGTTCAAGTGTTACCAGGAAGTGCAAATGTCATAGGTGGAGAAATGTTTACGATGAAGACGGCAGGGGAGATCTTAGATGAAATGGTCATTCAGTCTCCGTCTGGAATGAAAGCAGCTTTAGGAGAAAATCCTAAAGGTGTGTATGGAGGAAAGGGAAAACGTCCTATTACACGTATGGGAGTTGCAGCAGTTTTTCGTGAGCAGCTTTATGGAGCGATCGATTACATAGAAAAACGAAAACAAGGCAACGCAGACGTTCATTTAGGCTATGAACAACTCGCTAAAGTTCTTCGTAAAGAAATACCGTTTCGAATACATGCTCATCGAGCAGATGACATTATCACAGCGCTGCGTTTACAAAAAGAGTTTGGGTTTAAGTTAACGCTTGAACACGGAACAGAAGGTCATTACATTCCAGATTTCTTGAAAGAACAAGGTGTTTCCATCTCTGTCGGTCCGACAATGTCACCTAAATCGAAAGTAGAAACGAAAAACAAAGGTTGGCAAACTGTGATGGAGTTTGAACTTCGCAACATGAACTATGCGATCACCACAGACCATCCTGTTATCGCTATTAATTATTTAGTTCAAAGCGCAAGTGAGGCAGTAAAAGCGGGTCTAAAACAAAGCGCCGCGTTTCGTGCGATCACGTCTAACGCTGCAAAGCATTTAGGGTTAGAAGGTCAAGTCGGTGAGTTCAATTCGGGAATGGATGCAGATGTTGTTATTTGGACGGGGCATCCATTTCTTTATACAACGACGCTCGTTAGCACGTGGATTCATGGAGAACGAGTCTATTCTTTTGAACAATAACTAGTTTTGCATGTATAGACGCCACCTGTTTGTGTCAAGGATACGAGTATACGAACGGGAGGCGTTTTTATGAAGAAGCTCTTAGTCGTTTTACTTGCGATGTTAATTGTAGGTTGTGCAAATGACGAAAGTGCACCTGAAAATGAAGAAGCTTATGAAGTAAGCGCGACACAGCAAGACCACGCTCCGCTTAGACCAACTGCCGTTGCAGAGGTTGTGAATACGAATTATGATCAAATTGGTGAAGCGAACTTTTACCAAGATAGCCAAGGGAAAACGGTCGTTCATACGAAAGTAGAAGGCTTAAAACCTGAAGGGTTCCATGGGTACCACATTCATGAAAATGGAGTGTGCGAAGTTGATGCAGAGGAAGGTCCTTTTATGAGTGCAGGTGGTCATTTCTCTTTATCTGACCATGATCATGGACATCATACAGGCGATTTGCCATCACTTTACGTAAATGAAGATGGAACCGCTCAAGCGACATTTATGCTTGATCAATTTACACCAGAACAATTACTAGAAAACGATGTATCATTGATTATTCATGAAGGTCGAGACAATTTCGCGAATATTCCAGATCGCTACCAATCAAGTGAGAGCGACGCACCAGGTGCAGATGAGGAAACACGCTCAACAGGAGACTCGGGTGATCGAATCGGTTGTGGTGTCGTTGTAGCACCAGAGTGATGAAAAAGAGACCTGTTGGTCCTCAGATTCTCGGATAAATTATGTACTGAAAAAGCGACTACTGTGGCAACGTTTGCAAAAAGCGTAGCCACAGTAGTCGCTTTTTTTATTGTGAGTACGTCATTTCTATAACGTTGTCAGTGATTAAGAGGAGTTTTTTAATTCAAATAGGATAGAGAATCGTCGTTTTGGACAATCTAACGAAAACAGGAGGAATGATTCATGAGTCATTACGTATGTCCAGCGTGTAAAACGAATAAAACGCGTTTTCACATTATTGAACAGTCACCGCAGGCGGTGAAATTAGATCCTCAGAACGGGGATGTTGTTCAGTCGTATGAGCAAAGCGATCTTGATCCGTTTCACCTTCCTTATAAAGGACCACATAATCGAATTCAATGTGGAGCTTGTGGTTTAAACGAAGATGAACGCCAATTTATGAGACAATAATCGTTACGCAAGTTTCAGAAATTGAGTCATAAAGAAAAACCTCTGCATGATGCAGAGGTTTTCTTTATGACTTTGCGTATTGATCAATGACTTTCATGAGCTCATTTAACGTTTCTTCTTCTTTGCCGTTTTTAATGTCATGGACAACACATGTCTTGGCGTGGTGTTCTAAAAGCGAGTACCCGACTTTCTTTAGTGCAGCTTGAACTGCGCTAATTTGAATTAATATATCTACACAATAGCGATCGTCTTGGACCATGTTTTGTAATCCACGGATTTGTCCTTCAACACGGCGTAATCGCTTTAACATACGTTCTTTATCAGCATTCGGTTCAATAGGGTGTTTGGAATGTTCGTGTTCCATCATTTCTACTTCCTCATCCATCTTCGTAACCTCCCTGTCATGCAACTTCTACTAACAGTATAACGGAGCAGGAGATGAATATCCATCGTATTATCGTGTTAGGCCGCATCCCGAAGGAAACGAGGATAAAGGAAAAGGGCAATTGTTAGGCAAATGATTGTAAACACTAGCAATATGACTAATGAAGGAAGAATATTTACAAGTGTTCCACTTGATGACATGACTTCTAAATATGCTTGATGAGCCCAATATTGCGGGAAGAAAACGCTCGCTTGTTGGACGAAATTTGGCATAAACTCGATCGGCATCCACAATCCAGAAACGATCGCTCCTCCTAAAGCGAGTACTTGGGTAATGGCGATCCCAGAGTTCTCTGAACGAACAGCCATGCTAATGAGTAAACCAATGGCAGTTGCTGTCATTGAAAGAACAAGTGAGAGTGTGAAGATCGCCATAAGGTTGCCAATCTGAACATCGTATACGAACCATCCAAAACTCAGAAGAATAACAAGTTGCAATAACACGACAACGATAAATGCTAACCATTTTCCGAGTAAATAATGTAACGGGTGTTTTGGACTCGTCGCAAGTCTTGAAATCATACCTTGACGAAGGTCTTTTAAAAGTGAAGATACCATTGATATACAGATGAAAAACGTAAACATAACCGCGTAACCTGGTACGATGTGTGTAATTGCATCAACAGACTGGTCGTCGATCGTTACTGCTTCAAGTTGAAACGGCGCTGTAAACCATTCTTCAGTGAAAACCTCCTCACCAACAGCATTCCTTACGTTTTGCTGGCTTACTTGTAAATGTAGTTGTTGGGACACATTGTCAATGACGCCATAAAGCGCGCCAGCAGTGTCTTCTTGTGTACCATCATAATGAAGCGTTAGTTGCTCACCATGTATTTCAAGTAACGTCGAAATGTCACCACTTTCGAGAAGTTCAGTTGTTGAGTGGGTTGAATCAATTTGTTCAAGGTCAATCGTGTCAATGTGCTGTAGCTGTTCAATGAATGGATCTGTTAACGTCGTGGAATCAGTTACAACGACATGGAGTGAGAGTGACGTTGTGTTTGATTGATTTCCGAAAATGGATGCGAAAATGACAATGAAGAAAATGGGTAACAACAAGGTCCAAAAAAACCAGCCCTTTGTCTCGAAGCATTTTCTTTAACTCAAGTGAAAAGTGGGCATTCATGACTGACCCTCCTCGGATAATGATTGACCTGTTTTTTGTAAGTAGATGTCTTCCAAAGAGGGAGTCACCATTTGTAAATGGTGTACGTCAATGCTGTGCTCTTTCATTATTGTTGTCAGTTGATGAATGAGTCGCAATGGATCGTCGCTAGGAAATACATAGCCGTTTTTAGTCTCTTTTGGTTCCCCTAAATGTTGGAAATGTTTGAGGTCACTTGTATTAATGGATACTTCCACGGCTTTTTTTGCGTTGTTTTGCTTAATCGTTTGTGGGGAATTCATATCGATTACTTCTCCATGATTAAGAAAACAAACGAGGTCACAAAGTTTCTCGATTTCTTCCATATAGTGACTACTATAAATTACGGTTTTATTCGATTCGATTAACGTTTTGACTACGTTATAAATTTCGTTTCGTGAATGAGGGTCTACGCCGACAGTTGGCTCATCCATAATTAATAGCATCGGATCGTGGAGCAACGTGCAACCAATGTTTAAACGGCGTTGCATGCCGCCAGACAATTGTTTTACGATCGTTTTTTTTGCGATCTTCTAATTGAATCGTTTTGAGAACATGATTTATTCTCTCTTTTTGAATGGTTGAAGGAACATTATAAACTTGACTGAAAAACTTTAAATTATCTTCGACCGTTAACGTTTCCTCTAAACAAATGTCTTGAGGAACGTAACCAAGTTGTTGTTTGATTTTTGCAGAATTTCGTTTCGTACTTTCCCCTGCAATCGTAATCTCACCGCGGTCTGCTGACAAAATCATCGTAATTAACTTTAACAACGTAGATTTTCCCGCTCCGTTTGGTCCAACGAGACCGAAGCAAGAACCTTCTGGAATTGATAATGATACGTTTTTAATAACTTGTTTTTTTCCGTATGACTTTGACACTTGATCTATCGTTATCATTTTGTTCACCTCTCGTCTTGTTACTAACCATGGTACGTGAGTGTACCGGAGTTAATTATAAGTAATGAATGAGAGAACGGTGAACGAACATAAGACGTTAAGAAATGAACATGAGAAGCGGGAGGTTTTTGATCGTGCTGTTGTACATGGTACGATAGAGAAGAGGAGGGATCGATATCAAAGATCTATTTTCAGTACAAGGAATGTCTTGTAATCACTGTGTACAAGCAATCGAGACGAGTGTTGGTCAACTTGATGGTGTGACACGTGTTAACGTAGATTTAAACAAGCATCAAGTAGCGGTCGAGTACAACGAAGGAACGATCTCGAAAGAAGCAATCGTAGAAGAGATTGAAGATCAAGGATACGATGTCATCTAAAAACGCCTCGCTTTGCGAGGCGTATCACCGCATTGGGGGATTAGCATGAAGGTAATTGATTTAAGTCAGACCATTCATGATGGAATGGAAGTTTACCCTGGAGATCCAGAAGTTACAATCAATACGGTTTGTACCCTTAGTGAGGATGAGTATGTTGTTCGCCAACTGTCAATGGGTAGCCATACGGGCACGCATGTGGATGCATTTTCACATATGCATGAAAGTGGCTTAACGTTAAGTGAGATTCCACTTCAGCAGTTCCTCGGTCAAGCTGTACGGGTCGACCTACGACGTCCATTTCCAGAAAAGACGGGATTAATCTTTACGGATGCTGTTGATCTTGATCACTATGAACAAATTGTAAAGGCTCATCCTCCATTTGTTGGTGGTGAAATTAGCGAGAAGCTTGAGCGCGCGCTATTAAAGAAACAAATTGTGACCTATACAAATTTAGTCTCATTAGAGCGTCTTCCTAAGTTAGAACCGTTTTTGTTCGTTGGGCTACCACTTAAAATTAAAGACGGTGACGGTTCACCTGTTCGTGCAGTCGCAGTTTTTTTATCGTGAAACAATGCCACCACAATGGCGCTTGTATCCGCGAATTTTTGTGATGTCTTCAATTAGCTTAAGGCAAGCTCGGTCTTTTTCTTTTGCTTCAATCATGACATCAACAGACGTGTTGAGTGATTTTAATACGTCAAGTAACGGACGTATAAAGTCGATGTTTACATAATCTGAATGACTACGAAAAGCATTGTCTGACTTTGGAGAAGAAAGATGAATTTTTGGTGGTTGACCAGTTCTTTCCCACGTTTTAAACAGACGAGGGAGCAGTTCGTGTAGATCTTCATTATCATCATGATTTGCCACGTAATGATGATAATCAAACATCATCGGGAAATCGTGACGTTCACATAGTTCTAGTGTTTCAGTCGTTGTATACGTTTTATCATCATTTTCAAATGTCATCTGCTTTGCAATCGCTTTAGGAATTGATTGGATATTGTGTGAAAAGCGCTTGAGCGCTTCAGAGCGATCATTGTAGGTGCCACCAACATGGATGTTTATGCGAATGTCTTCATGAAGGTTCATTGCTTTACTTAATGCGTAATGATACGTTAAGTCTTTGATTGCGTTATCGGTGACATGCTGTTTTGGACTTGTGAATAGCGTAAATTGATTCGGATGGAAGCTCGTCCGCAATTGATTTGAGTTAACAATTTCGCCAATTTCTTTGTATAAGTGCTTAAAAGGAGTAATATAATCAAAATCGACTTCATCATGAGTCGCAAGCGGAACAATTGATGAAGAAAAACGATACAATGGAATTTGTTGTGCGACGGTGTAAAGAAGAATGCGGCGAGTGCGACGTAAGTTTTCTTCGGTAATCGCGTGTAATTGTGATAGGGCATCTTTTGGATCTAATGATTTGAATCTTGAGAACGTCATCGTTTTTGCAGGGGATGCTTCATAGAGATGTAAAGCATTAGAAACAAACCCAAATCGAATGTGCATATGTGCCTCCTTGCGCGTTTTTGTCTTAGAAAGGGTACCCATCTGGATGAAAACTAAACCTGTTCGGTTCTGTAGCTTTTTGCGAGCATGCGTAAGACTTTTCAGAAAAAAAAGAATTAAATCCGAGTAAACGACTTGACGTTATCAATAAAGTGCAGTAGGATAGAAACATAATAAAATAAATTGGTCTTCGGGGCAGGGTGAAATTCCCGACCGGCGGTGATTCACGATCGTTGTGATTAGTCCGTGAGCTGCTTAAATGTTTAAGTGGTTGATCTGGTGAAATTCCAGAGCCGACAGTAAAGTCTGGATGGGAGAAGATTGCAGAGAATCGTTTGCGATTCTAAGCTTGTATCAGTTGTTGATACATGTTTATTTTGCGAATCATTTGTTTTGATAATTAAGCCCCTTTGTTTTTAAGCAAAGGGGCTTTTCTCATTTTTATCATCAAAACAATGATGCCTCTGTTATCCCTTTTTTTACCGAAGAAGGGAGAGATGAGTTATGAATCAACAAACAAAGACGTTTCGGCTCGTAAGTTACGCAATATTAGGTGCGATGGGAACTGCGTTTATGTTTATTAGTTTCCCAATTCCGTTTTTACCGGCAAACTTTTTGAGTTTGGATTTTAGTGAGATTCCAGTTCTTTTAGCAGCGATTTTATTCTCACCGGTTGCAGGCATTGCAGTTGCTGGGGTTAAGATTGCGCTGTACACGTTGTTTATGGGAGCAGGCGATCCAATTGGTATGGTTACGAACTTTATGGCAAGTTTAGCTTTCGTTTTGCCGATTGCTTACATTTATCGTCGTTTCCGTACGACGAAGAGTCTCGTACTCGGAATTGGTGTCGGTACAGTGTCCTTAACGGTAATTCTTAGTGTATTAAATTACTTTATCTTCTTACCGGCGTATGTATGGCTCGTTGGAATGGATCTTTCTAGCGGTATGATGCTTACGATGGTGTTAGGTGGTATTTTACCTTTTAACTTAATTAAAGGAATTGTCGTTGGTGCGGTTTTTGTGCCTGTATTCTTAAAGCTATACCCACTCCTCAAAAAACAGCGTGTGGGTGCAACGCTTAAGAAGCCGACCGTTCATGAACAATAATACAAAACGATGAACGGCCAAAGTGCCATTCATCGTTTTTTTTATTGCCGTAACTGCAGTAAGCCCATGCTTAGGAAAGGGAAGAACGTGACAATGAGCACGTTAATGATCATCATCAACAGAAATGGTGTGACCGCTCGTACGACACCTTCAAACTTCGTTTCTCCGACTTGTGCTGCAACAAATAATGATACACCAACAGGTGGGGTAATCAGACCAATCGATAAGTTAACGATCATGATAATACCAAAGTGTACCGGGTCCATGCCGATGCTAGTAACGATCGGAAGGAGTATCGGTGTGAGGATGATAACAGACGCAATCGTTTCCATAAACGTTCCGATTAATAAAAGCATAACGTTGATTAGCAATATAATCATAATTGGAGACAATGCTGAGTCCATAATCAAACCTGCAAATGATTGAGGAACTTGCTCTCGTGTTAAGATCATTCCAAATAAAGCTGCAGTCGAAATGATGAACATAATAACAGACGAAGTGACGGCAGATTCTACGAGTATTTTTCGCATAACGCCAAGTGTTAATTGTTTGTATACAAAAATACCGACTAAAAATCCATATACAACCGCGATTGCCGAGGCTTCGGTCGGTGTAAAAAAAGCCACCGTAAATACCTCCTAAAATAATGATGGGCATGAGCAAAGCGAGAAAAGCATCTTTAAATGACGTGCCGATTTTTCTGATGTTCGTTGGTTCTGAAGCGGCTCCGTACCCTTTAATTCTAGAGATAATATAAGCGACGAGCATTAACGACAAGCCAATCATAATGCCTGGCAAAATCCCAGCGATGAACAATGCACCAACCGATGTTCCTGCTGAAACACCGTACAACACGAGTGGTACGCTAGGTGGAATAATAATCCCAGTCGTTCCACCAGCTGCATTAACTGCAGCTGCGAAGTTGCGGTCATAGCCGTTTTTAACCATGGATGAAATTAAAATCGCACCAACTGCGGCGGTTGTTGCGGATGCCGAACCTGAAAGGGCGGCAAAGATTAAACAAGAGACAATTGCAACGTGTGCTAATCCGCCGCGAAATTGTCCGACAAGACTTTTGGCGAAGTCAACGATGCGTTGCGAGATTCCGCCGTGTTCCATTAACTTCCCAGCTAAAATAAAGAAAGGTGCTGCCATTAATGGAAACGAGTCTAAGGCAGCGAACATTCGTTGAGGTAACGTAATTAAGTCGGTTTGTCCACTTGCAATGAAAACGATGACAGATGCAAGGCCGAGGGCAATCGCAATCGGGACGTTGATCAGGAATAATACGAATAGTGCGACAAATAAAAGGATAACCATTTATTCCACCCCTTCGATGCCCTTCTTTGTCGAATCGGTTTGTTCTGGTTGCTTAAGTGCTTTCATAGTGACGTCAAACAGGTTAAGAATCATTAAACAACCGCTTAGTGGGATGACACTATACACATAGCCCATCGGAATGCCGAGTGCTGCTGATCGCTGTATCATAGAGCGATCCATCATTTCAATGCCCTTTACGATTAAGATAAAAAAGAATACTGTACAGACAATGGCTACAACGACGTGAAGGATTTGTGACCATTGTTTTTTTAAGTCTCGTAACGAAAGCTTCTATGCTAATATGTGCGCCGTACTGAAAAGCGAAACTAGCACCGAGAAAGGTAACCCAAATCATAAGATAGCGGGCAAGTTCTTCGGTCCAAGGAAATGACATATTAAATAACGCACGGCTAATGATTTGCACAAAAACAGCGAGAACCATGAGTGCAAGCAAAAGAGCAGTTATATTTTCAACGGTGCGATTGGTTTTTTTGATGATTTTGTGCCACAATCTGATCCCTACCTTCTATTGTCAACGGTTTAAATTCGTAATACGCTCAACATAGTCCCCGAAGGAATCAGCGTGACGATCGTATACAGATTGTACTGATTCGCGAAACGCTTCAATATCAACTTCTGAATGATCAACAATTTCCATACCTTCATCAATCATATGTTGTTTTTGCTCGACTTCCATATCTTGATTAATGGCTCGCTGCTCGCTAGCAAATGAGCGACCTAACGTACGTAATGTGTCTTGTATATCTTCAGGCAAAGAGTCGAAACGGTCTTGATTCATGATTAAGTAAGCCGATGCATAATAGAGGTTCGTTTCTGTATAGTAGTCTTGCACTTCAAATAGATTCCCGCTTTCAAATACCCCGTAAGACGTATCAAGACCATCAACAATTCCTTGTTGGATTGAAGAGTACGTTTCTGGCCATGCAATCGGAGTTGGTGACGCTCCTAATGCGTTATACGTATCGACATGCATATCATTTTCAATCGTACGCATTGTAAGACCTGATAAATCATCAGGGTGCACTATTGGATGAGAATCGTTTGAGAAATGACGGAAGCCGTTTTCCCAAATTCCGAGTCCTACCATATTCGCATTCTCCATATAGCCGAGTAACTCATCACCGATTTCACCGTCCACCGCTTCGTAAACATGATCAGTACTTTCGAACAGGAAAGGCATTTCTAATACTGCTAGTTCAGGTACGAAATTACCGACGGGACCTGAAGTAATGAGGCCCATATCTAATGTTCCGAATGAAATTTGCTCAACCATATCTCGCTCTCCACCGAGCTGACCCCCGCCATAAATGGAAAGCTCCACATTCCCATCTGTCTCTTCTAGCAATTGTTCGGCAAATGCATCCATGCCAATGGAATACGCTTCGTTTGGTGGAGCAACATGTCCCACTTCAATCGTAATGACATCCTCATTGTTTTCAGAGGAGCCTTCTGTTTCATCAGAATCTAAGTCTTCCTCATCAATCGTCTCTGCACCTGTTAGTGATTCACCTTCAGAAGTGTCCAAGTCATCACTGGCAGAGTCGATGCCACAACCTGCTAAAACAAATGAAGATGTAAGCGCTACCAAAAAAACCGGATCGCAATGGAAATTTAATCATGATAAGCCCCCTTATAATTTTCTGAATTGCATTACTATTATATTTGAAATTAAATAGAACTACAATAAAAAATACGAATAAAATCTAATTGTTTCGGGTTTAGTAGCAGTTTTTTTGCGATTTTTGGTCGTATTTGTCATAATCAGTTCATGTTATAGGTATACACTAAAGGGATAAGGAGGGATTGATGTGACGACAATCCTTGTTGCTGATGATGATGCACATATTCGAAAGTTAATCCGTTTATACTTAGAAAATGCAAGTTATAAAGTAATCGAGGCTCGCGATGGGAAAGAAGCACTACTATACATGAAGCAGCAAGACGTCTCACTAGCATTAATTGATGTAATGATGCCGAAACTTGATGGCATTCAATTAACGAAATCCATTCGAGAACAGTCGTCGATTCCAATCTTAATGATTACAGCAAAAGGAGAGTCTAAAGATAAGATCAACGGATTTAATGCCGGAACGGATGATTATCTAGTAAAACCGTTCGATCCGATCGAAATGACGTTACGAGTGAAAGCTCTACTAAAGCGTTCAGACAGTGGAAGTCAGCAGGCCACAACAATTGGAGCGTATACGATAGATTTAGACCGCCTCCAAGTTATGAAAGACGATGACGTTGTGGTCTTAAAGAAGAAGGAATGTGAGTTACTTTTTCATCTAGCGAAATTTCCAGGAAAGATTTTTACGAGGGAACAATTAATTGAATCAATTGGGGAATCGATTTTACAGGTGACGATCGAACGGTAGATGTACATATCAAACGTTTACGCGAAAAAAAATTCGCCATTTACCAGAGTTATCAATAAAAACTGTGCGCGGGTTAGGCTATGCACTCGAGGCGATGAATTAAATGTTATTTCTACTGTGGCGACAACGTTTTCATGTACGCATTGTTATTACGTTTATCGTCGTTTTATTTGTCAGTTTATTGATCGCTTACGTTTATGCTTATTTCATGTACCCAGAACATTATCAATCTGAATTATCGGTTACGAGTATTGAATCAGGAATGAATACCGTACTTCAAGCTAATGAGCTTGATTCATTTGAGGAGATTGAGGAATTAGCACAGTCTTATCAAGCCGAAGTGATTGCAGTTGATGGGGATCGTGATGTGGCTTTTTTAACTGAACAAGCGAGCTCTATTTCAACGACGTCTATTCAGCGCATAAATCGTCTCAACGAATTAGAAACGGCATTTACATTTCGAAGTGATGTAGACATGTTTGAAGTCGTTGCTCCACAAGAAGTTCAGGGCGAAAATTATACGTTTGTTTACCAGTTTGACATTACAGAGGAGTCAGAAGCGGTTCGGCATATTGTCCTAGTCGTATTGATGATCGTATTAATTATTGGTAGCTTAGGGTTTCTAGTAGCGTCTACCCCAATTATCTCACCGATCAATCAATTATCCAATGCAGCTAGAAAAATGGCGAAAGGTGATTTCTCGGTTTACATTAAGAAAAAAAGGGAAGATGAGATAGGCGAGCTCGTCGACAATTTTAATTATATGTCCAAAGAACTACAACAAATTGAAACGATGAGACAAGAGTTCGTTAGCAATGTCTCGCATGAATTTAAGTCCCCAATGACGACAATTAATGGATTCGTTCAGGCAATTCGTGACGGTGTCGTAAAAGAAGATGAACAAAAAGAGTACTTAGATATTATTCATTCAAGTACGCAACGACTTTCACGACTGAGTGACCATTTACTCCAACTCGCTTCGCTCGAGTCAGAACATCATCCCATTGAAAAGCACGAATACTTAGTTGATGAACAAATTCGACGCGTCGTTCTTTCCACCCAATTGTTATGGGAACAAAAAAATATAACGATTAACATCGACCTTCCTCAAATTCTGATCGTTGCCGATCAAGATTTAATGGAGCAAGTGTGGATGAACTTACTAACAAATGCAATTAAGTTCTCCGACCGAGGTGGGGTTATTGATATTGAAGCGAAAAATGACCGTGGAAAATTTACAATTGTTTTTCGAGATCAAGGCATTGGCATCCCGAAAGAACATTTGCCATATGTATTTGAGAGATTTTACACAGTGGATACATCGAGAACACCACAGATCAGTGGGAATGGGCTCGGGCTCTCCCTCGTTAAGCGAATCTTAGATTTGCATAAGTTTAGTATTAAAGTAGAAAGTAAACGTAACCTTGGAACGAGCATGTACGTATCCATTAACGAAACAAATAATGAAAAATAAAAATGTGAACGACTGATGACAAATGTCCCAAGTCATATACAGTTCATGTTTCATGTGTATGATCAGTAAAGATAGAAATGAAATAGGGGTGGAGTGCATGACGAACTTTTCCATAAGGCGTCCGGTATTTACGATTGTGGTCATGATTCTCTTTATCATTATGGGAATCGTGTCCTCAACTAGGTTGCCTTTGCAACTAATTCCAGACATAGAACCACCAGTTGCAGCAGTTGTTACGAGTTATCCAAACGCAGGTCCTGAAGAAGTATTATCTGAAGTGACCGAACCAATTGAAAATCAGCTTTCCAGAACGACTGGATTAGAACTAATGCAGTCGAACAGTATGGAAGGAACATCCATGATTATCTTACAGTTCGATTGGGATACATCCATTAGTGATGTTGAGCTGGAGATTATTAATACACTAAGGCAAGTTGATTTACCAGATGATGTGGATGAGCCGAGCTTTTTACAGTTTGACCCATCGATGTTCCCAATGATGCAACTCGCGGTTACTTCTGGTGACGATGTGATTGATTTCCAAGATGATGTACTTAGTCTTGAAGATGAATTATTAAACATTCCTGGTGTCGCTAGCGTTGACGAAGCGGGAAGTTTAAGTGAAATCGTTGAAATAAATCTTGATCGAGAGCTTATGGACGATTATTCACTGGCGCAAGAAGATATCACAGGTGCCATACAGGCGAACAACGTATCAATGCCTGGTGGAACGGTTGAACAAGACGAACTTAGTCTAACAACGCGTGTGATCAGTGAGCTTACAACTCTTGAAGACATACGAGAAGTCGTGGTTGGTGTTGATCCAGGAAGTGGGGATCAAGTAACAGTAGATGATGTTGGTGAAGTAGATGTCGTTACTGAAGAACAATCAACGATTACACGAGCCAACTTAGAAGAAGCAATTACTCTGTCGATCATGCAAGAATCCAATGCAAACACGACACAAACGTCAAATGCAGTGAACGATCGACTTGATGAATTATTAAATGATAGTGACTATGAAGATCTAGAAGTCGTTACTTTATATGACGAAGGTGACTTTATTAACCAAGCGATTAATAGCGTGTTATCAGCGTTAATTCTTGGTGGTGTGCTCGCGATGTCGGTGCTTTTCTTATTCCTTCGAAACTTGAAAACACCATTTATTATCGGGCTTGCTATTCCATTTTCAGTCATTGTAACGTTTGCGTTCATGTATTTCTTAGACATTGGCCTAAACATTATGACACTCGGTGGTTTAGCACTCGGGATCGGTCTTGTTATTGACAACGCCATCGTAGTGATCGAGAACATTTACCGTCACTTATCAAAAGGCAAGGATCCAAAAGACGCAGCGCGTGAAGGAACGAAAGAAGTCTTTGGTGCAATTGTCGCCTCGACATTGACGACCATCTCTGTGTTCCTACCAATTGTCTTTATCTCAGGCATCGTAGGAGACATTTTTAGAGAGCTCGCTTTAACAGTATCGTTTAGTTTATTGTCTTCATTACTTGTTGCAATTACCGTCGTACCGATGGTTGCAAGTCGTGTGCTAAAAACACCAGATGAAGACATAGAAGATAAACGTCGTAATTCCAAATCGATGAACTGGTTAGAAAATATGACCCACTGGTCGCTTGCTCATCGTAAATCAGTCATTGCCATCACATTCTTGCTCTTATTTGGTGGTATTGCAGGACTCTTTACCGTCGGTACGG
Organism: Geomicrobium sp. JCM 19055; assembly: GCF_000698185.1. Taxonomy (NCBI): domain Bacteria; kingdom Bacillati; phylum Bacillota; class Bacilli; order Caryophanales; genus Geomicrobium; species Geomicrobium sp. JCM 19055. Next base: position 87,330 of record NZ_BAXL01000012.1, on the reverse strand, counting down.
AGCTCTTGCCAGAAAGTGATCAAGCTCATTTAATGTTGACGTTGAAATGGAGCCAGGAACAAGTTTAGAAAGAACGGATGAAGCCGTTGCGGCAATTGAAGAAGTACTCGATGATTACCAAGAAATTGCCGATTACTCTGCGACCATCGGTGGCTCTTCAATGGATATGGGCGGAAATGGTCAATCTCACGTTGCGGAGATTATCGTTTCACTCGTACCGATGGATGAGCGAACATTAACGGATGCGGAATTCGTTGAATCAATTACTCGCGATTTAGAACGTGCCGATGATGGTGTTGAGGAATTAAGCGCATATACGATGTCTGCTGCGATGGGTGGCGAAGCGAATACCGTACCATTTATCGTTTCTCATGAAGATCGTTCAGAGCTATACGACTTTGCATATGACTTAGAAGATGAATTACTCGATTACAACATCATTAACGATGTTGAACTGAGTATTGAGGAAACAATTCCAGAGATCGCCATCGACGTTGATTCTGATGAGGCATTAGAGAATGGCCTAACGCCTGCTGAAATTGCGAGTCAAGTGAGTGAAGCAACTCGTGGTGAAACGATCGCACTCGTTCAGCTTACGAGCAATGGCGATGACGAAGACGAGGAAGAGAACGACGAAAATGCATCGTCTTCCACATATGAAGTTGTCGTTGGTTTAGATAGCAGTTACACCGATACGATTGAAGAACTTGAAGTATTAACCATTCGAAACAGTGAAGGTGATACGGTAAACTTAGGAGATGTTGCTGAGATATCTGACGGTGAAAGTCCAGCGTCAATTCAGCGAGCGGACCAAGAGGAAGCTGTTGAATTTACAGTAAGTTACACGACCGCTGCTGTTTTGAGTGATGTATCCGCATCAATTGAAGAAGCTGTTGCAGAAATTGAGTTACCAGACGGTGCACAATTCTCATTTGGTGGGGAACAAGAAATTTTAGATGATGCGATTGCAAGTATGATTTTAGCACTTGCATTAGCGATTATCTTTATTTACCTGATTATGGCTGCACAGTTTGAGTCCTTTAAGTTACCATTTATTATGATGCTTACTGTACCGCTCGTCATTATTGGTGTTGCGATTGCTTTAACTGCAACGCAAACAGCAATCGGGATTACCGCGTTTATCGGGATCATTATCCTCGTCGGTATTGCTGTTAACAACGGGATCGTTATGCTCGACTTCGTAAATCAACGTAAACGAGCAGGGATGTCAACGTATGATGCTTTAGTTGAATCCGTTCAATTAAGAACGAGACCGATTGTGATGACGTCTGTTACTGCGATTCTCGGTATGGTACCAATTGCAATTGGTATGGGTGAAGGTGCAGAGATGCAACAGCCGATGGCGATTGCGGTCATTGGTGGCTTAATTAGTAGTACACTACTCACACTCGTGTTCATTCCAGTTATGTACAGTTTGTTTGATAAAGAAACGAGATCAAAGAAACCGTATGTCGTCGTTGATGATCGTGATGGTGAGAGAAGGTATTTAACAGCTACAAAAGAGAGCAACAAAGATCACGTAGACCCACAATACGACGATCGACATCCAGAAAGCGAAACAAGTCAAGATGAACGTCGTTACGCATCAGAAGAAGACTTAAACGACGCTGAAGAGAAAACAACAACTGACGAACAATCCACAGAGGATTCGTCACCAGTGTCAGAGCAAAAACGAGAAACTCGTGCTGATGATTTAAGTAAAGATGAGATTCTTGATCTTCTAGATACGATTGTTCGTCGTAATAAAGACGAAAATAAAAACGACAAAGAATAACGATTTTTACTGCTGAGGAACAATTTCTCAGCAGTTTTTTTGTTCCATCATAAAGACGATGGTCTATGAAACTACCCAATTTCATAGACGTTTTGCTCGTTTTTCCTTTAATCTAGGTCTTTCAATTACAAAGCATGTTCCATTGCTACATAGAATTAACTGTAAGCAAAAATATGGTTGATTAAAGGAGAGTAAATAAATGTCATTTAATCATTGGGATAACTTATTCGGATGTTTCGGTGGTAACAACAAAGGTGGTCGTGGTCATGGTCGCGGCTGTGGTTGTGAGCGCCGTCGTCACTGTGGATGTAAGAGAGATTATGATTATGATTATGATTGCTGTGAGAAGAAAGACAAATGTAGACGCGAAGAGCGTTGCCGCATTCGTTTTGAAATCGAATGTGACGACTAATCTTTAATCTTTTTACCGGGAGCACGTACTTCGTGCTCCTTATTTTCACGAAGGAGGTGTATTTAAATGGGAAAATCTCGTCATCACTGGAACGGGTGTTCATGTCGTGAGGATCGTAATCGCGATGATCGTAACCGTGAGGATCGTAATCATGGCTGCGGGAACGATGATAACGTTTTCGAAAGTGGCTATCAAAAGCTGCTGCACCTTGGTACCCAAAAGAAAGAGAATCTAGACCTGATTGTGGTCGAAAGCCAGAAAAAGAAAAAAAGCCGTTCACGTCTTAGAGGAACGATTTATATCTCTTGTGATCGTTAATGATTAAATTCAGTAGGCAATGACGGAAATATTGCTAGAGTAGGTCAAGTCATTACTAGAGTATAAGGTAGCTTGCATAAGATATCGTATGGAAGGAAGTAGACATATCCGCCGATGTTTTACTTCTTTCCATCGAATGAAAGTGCCATACCCCCGGTCTGTATCAGTGACATGTAATTCCCTCCTATATATGAACGGACCCATTGAAACGAGGCTTTTGCCTCGTTCTTTTTCTTTTTGATTGCAACATCTCAAACAATCAGCTAACATATTCTTAAGTGCATATAAATATGCATTAGATAAATCATACTTAATGATATGGATGGAGGAAGATGCTGATCATGGATGACCAGATTGACGATTATTTGCGTCATTTAAAAGAAGTGGTAAGTACGGTTCTTAAAGACCGCCTCACAGGCTTGTACTTGAGTGGCTCGAAGGTTTTAGGTGATTATGACGAGGAGGTTAGTGATTTAGACATATTCTGTGTCGTAAATCGTCCAATTCGTGCAGAAGACCAACAGAGATTACTGGAATTGTTAAGTGAGGAAGAACTTGAAGTACCTGGAAATGGACTTGAGTTTTTATGTGTTCTTGAAGAAGAAGTAACCCATCCTCATTCATTGCCATCTTATGAATTCGTGCTAATTAAAAGGCGAGGTCTTGACGCTGTGATGAAGCATGAAGGTATGGATGAAGGTTTGCTGATGGATTTTACCATTTGTTATCAATCTGGAAAACTGATCGCAGGAAAGCCTGCGCAAGAAGTGATTGGAGAAGTACCTGTGCCATGGTTAAACGAGGCAATGAAAGGGTCACTTCGTCAACATAAACTAAATGTATTTCACCCGTTTTATGATCCGTACGGTCATGAAGCTGTCCTAAATGCTTGCCGTTCTTGGTGCTTTAAAGAGCTCGGGCGAATGACTTCCAAAACGAAGGGCGCGACTTGGGCGTTAAAACGTTGGAAGAATTCGAAAGTGATTGAACAGGCATTGTTAATCAGAGAAGGTAAGTGGGATAAGCGATTGGACGAAGGGGCAGTACATGAATTATTAGATCATGTACTTACATTAGAACGCATAAAAGTGTCAACATGACAATGAATAAGAGATCAGACGATGGGGGAATCGAATGATTCTCTCTTTTTTTCGTTTTGGAGGTTCACATGGTTGAGTTATATTATGAGTCAATAGAGAGTTACCCGTGGTTAAGGTTTGTGTTTGCGTTTTTAATCATTTGTATGTTTTTATTCCTGCGCAAATTATTTACGCGCTATGTCTTTGCCTTCGTACTAAGAATATCTAGGAAAAGTCAAAGTGAAGTCATTCCAAACTTCTTACTTAGTTATCAAAAGCCGCTCCGGTTTTTCTTCGTTACGCTAGGGCTTTATCTTGCTTTGTTGTACTTATTCCCAGCAGACCCAACTGCCGTTGAAAGTAGACGCTTTGATTTAATTACGACGGTGTTTAGAACGACGATTATAATTACGATCGGTTGGGGATTATTTAACTTCTCAGGAACGACGTCTAACATGTTTAAAAAGCTTAGCATGCGTTTAGACGGAGACGAAGACAGTATGCTCGTACCGTTTTTATCAAGGATATTACGAGCGATTATCATTGCCTTAACGTTAACTGTGGTTTTAGATACGTGGGGTTTCGACATTAACGGTTTTATCGCTGGTCTTGGTTTAGGTGGACTAGCCTTTGCCTTAGCTGCTCAAGACACGATCGGGAACTTCTTTGGTGGTATTATCATCGTTACAGAGCGACCATTCAAGAAGGGAGATTGGATTGAAACACCAACTGTAGAGGGGATTGTCGAAGACATTTCGTTTCGAAGTACAAAGGTACGGACGTTTTCGGAAGGGCTCGTAACCGTCCCGAATTCTACACTTGCCCATGAACCGATTACGAACTGGTCTGAAATGAATAAACGCCAAATTGCATTTGAAATTCAATTCCCATTTGAAACACCCATTGCTTCTTTAAAACGTTCACGTGAACGTATTGAAAACGAGTTGAAAGAGCATGAAGGAATTGATCAAGAAACGATTTTTGTTCGATTACACGATTTCAATCAGTCGGGAATTGAATTAATGTTTTATTTCTTCACGAAAACGACTGCTTGGGAAGAGTGGCTGATTGTGAAAGAAGGGGTTAACTTGCGGATTGTGGAAATCTTACATGAAGAAGGGGTAGATTTCGCGTTACCAGCACGAGACCTCTACGTCAAAACTCATGATAGCCTAGAAGAGATCATTGAAGACGAAGAACACGTGGAAGGTGAGCGTTCGCGAGAACCTTAAGCTTTTGTTCACACTACGAATGTGATAATCTAGAATAGGAAAATTGATACTACGAGAGTGTTTGGAGGAAATGAATTATGAAAATGATGGACGGACATGAGATTGTTAAGTTTATTTCTGAATCAGAGAAATCAACACCGGTAAAAGTATACCTTAACGGTGATGTATCTAATAGTAATTTCGGTGAAGGTGCGAAAGTCTACCCGAATGAAAAGGGAGCTGTCGTATTCGGTGAGTGGAAAGCAGTTCAAGCTGCATTAAACGAAGCGAAGATTGAAGACTATGTCGTTGAGAACGATCGTCGTAACTCTGCGATTCCTTTGCTTGACATGAAAAACATTAAAGCGCGCATTGAACCAGGCGCAATCATTCGTGACCAAGTTGAGATTGGTGACAATGCTGTCATTATGATGGGTGCAAGCATCAACATTGGATCGGTTGTTGGCGAAGGTACAATGATTGATATGAACGTTGTTATGGGTGGACGAGCTACAGTTGGTAAGAACTGTCATATCGGAGCGGGTGCTGTACTAGCAGGCGTTGTAGAGCCACCATCAGCACAACCAGTGATCGTGGAAGACGATGTTGTGATCGGTGCAAATGCAGTCATTCTTGAAGGCGTACGTGTCGGTAAAGGATCTGTTGTCGCTGCAGGTGCAATCGTTACAGAAGATGTACCAGAGAACAAAGTCGTAGCTGGTACACCAGCGCGTGTTATCAAAGACATTGACGAAGGTACACGTGGAAAGACTGAAATTAAGCAAGAACTTCGCAAGTTAAAAGAAGAAGAATAATCGTATGCTCCCGTTTGGCTAACAAACGGGAGTCTTTTCAATCATGAGGTGAGACGATGATCTATAGTGATGACGTAATGATCGAATTAAGAAGGGATTTTCACAGAATTCCTGAACCTGGATTTGAAGAAGTTAAAACGAGTGCTCGCATTAAAAAAACAAGTGGACGATATGCCTCAAGAGTACTTAACGATTGAACCTTTTGAGACAGGGTATTTTATTAAAGTTCAAGGCAGTAATCCGTCCCAAACCATCGGTTATCGAACGGATATAGATGGACTTCCTGTCGATGAAAAAACAGGACTGCCTTTTGCCTCAGAGCATGAGGGGTTTATGCATGCATGTGGTCATGATTTTCATATGACGATTGCGCTTTCTCTTTTGAATTATTTTGCTCATGAGCAGCCAATAGACAATCTATTGTTTATTTTTCAGCCTGCAGAAGAAGGACCTGGTGGCGCAGAGCCGATGATGCAATCAGCGATCTTTAAACAATGGAAACCAGATTGGATGATGCTTTACACGTTGATCCACTTCGCCAAGTAGGAACGATCTCAACGAAGCCAGGTTTGTTATTTGCAAATACAGGAGAATTTAATTTACATTTGCAAGGAAAAGGTGGCCATGCTGCATTCCCACATGATGCGAATGATATGGTCGTCGCTTCGAGTTACATGGTGACGCAACTTCAATCGATTATTTCAAGAAGAATCAACCCATTAGATAGTGCGGTCATCACCATCGGTAAAATCGAAAGCGGAAAAAAAGAAAACATTATTGCAGACCGTGCAGATACTGAAGGAACGATTCGAACACGCTCAAAAGAAGCGATGCAACTTGTAAAGCAAAATATCCTAGACATGGGAGAAGGTATCTCAAAAAGCTTTCAATGTAACGTTGATGTTGAGTGGGGATCAAGCTACAAACAAGTGTGGAATGATGAAGCACGTGTATCATCATTTATTGCTTTTGTAGAGGCGGACCCAAACGTTCAATTTGAATTGAGCAAAGAGGCGATGACAGGGGAAGACTTCGGGTTCTTTCTTGATGAAATTCCAGGATTTATGTTCTGGCTAGGCGTAGATGGAGAAGCAGGGTTACATGAGCCAACATTAAACCCTAAAGAAGCAGCGATCCCGATTGCAGTCGAAACGGTCAAAAACTATTTAACGAGCGAAATGAAGCGCTAATACGAAAAGGTGTCACAACGGAATCCGTGTGGCACCTTTTATAACATTACTTATAATCAATGGAGGTGTAGTGATGTTTATCGCACATCGAGGCTATTCACAGATCGCACCAGAGAATACGATCGCAGCCTTTCAAGAAGCCATCAAGCATGGAGCAACAGGGATTGAATTGGACGTTCACTTAACGAAAGATAACAAGCTTGTGATCATTCATGATGAAGCCCTGCAACGCACGACGAATGGAAAGGGTTTGGTGAGTGAGTATGAACTAACACAACTCCAACAACTTGATGCAGGAAGTTGGTTTCATCCTAAATATAAAGATGAGACGCTGCCAACCTTGGGTGAAGTAATTGAGGCGCTACCTAAAGACGTGCTCATCAATGTTGAGATTAAAAACATCCCGTCCTTTTATAAAGGAATTGAAAAAGCGGTCGTCGAAACGATTGAAAGGTACGGAAGATTTGAACAAACGATCGTTTCTTCGTTTGACCATAGTTGCCTGTACAACGTAAAACAATTGAATGAATCGATTAAAATAGGTGTACTTGTCAATCAGAAAATGCATAACATTCGACATTATGTTCAGGGATTTGAGCCTTACGACGTGTACGCCGTTCATCCTCATCATCGGTTAATTTCAGCAGAAGACATTTCAGAATTTAAAGAAATAGGTTTGAAAACGTTTGTTTATACGGTAAATGACGAGCATGAAGCAAACGAGTGGCTACAATCTGGAGTTGATGGCATAATTTCTGATTGTATCATGAAGAAAACATAAATTTCATAAGCTAAATAACTGAGAAGGAGGGGGATACAATCAAGTGAAACTTTTTAATGAAGAATTCAATGACATTTATCGACAATTGCTTAAAATGGGAAATCTAGCGAAAGAACAAATGACAGATCTTCCTGATGCGCTGTTTAAGCAAGATCAGAACACGATTCATTCACTAATCAAAGGAGATCTAGCGGTTGATCATTTGGATCAAGATATTCATCAACGAGTGTTGGAGCTTATTGTATTTCAACCTCCTATGCCAAGTGAATTGCAACAATTATCAGCGATCATGCGTGTTGCAAGAGAGATTGAACGAATTGGGGATCAAATTGTAAACATCGCTGAAGTTGGTGAAACATTTCGCAAAAATGGAGTCCTTGAAATTGGAGGAAAGATTGAAGAAAAAAATTAAAGAAATGAATTCAAAAAGTGAAACGATGTTTAACGAAGCGTTAATTATGCTCAAGGAACGAGATTACCGACAAGGAGAAACGATTGAAGAGCAAGACGAAGTTGTTGATCATTTATTCCAGAACATTCAAGCATTAATTCAAGAAGAGATGAAATTAAATGTTCAACGCATTCCTCAGCTTTCACCGTTGTTTTTTGTGATTCGTTATTATGAGCGGCTAGCGGACCATGTCGTTAACATCGTTACGAAAATGAAGGAGAGCCAAGAAGAAGGTGCCGGCTATGGACTGGTTGACGATTAGTTTACAAATGGCTGGCGGCTTAGCCATTTTTTTGTATGGAATGTATATCGCAAGTGACGGTTTGAAGCGAGCGGCGTCTAGTCGCCTCCGAACATTTTTGCAACGGGTGACAAAAACCAACTGTACGGAGCGCTAGCAGGGATTGTATTAGCGGCTGCCATGCAATCTTCAACAGCTGCTACTGTGATGACAGTTGGTTTTGTAAATGCAGGTTTAATTAGCTTAAGGAGAGCACTTGGGGTGATGCTTGGCTCTGCGGTCGGTACGACGTTGACCGTTCAATTAATTGCTTTTTCTATTACAGATTACGCCCTTGCGTTTGTAACGCTAGGCGTTTTGTTGTTTCTTATTAACATTCGCATTCGTTCTTACGGTTCAATTATTCTAGGTTTTGGTTTTGTGTTTTTGGGATGGGCCTAATGACTGGAGCGATGGAGCCGCTCCAGTGTGACGAACAGTTTACGCAGTTAATGACACTTCTTTCAGGTAATTTATGGCTCGCAGTATTCGCTGGTATTGCTTTTACAGCTGTGATCCAAAATAGTGCTGCAACCATTGCAATCGCGATGACGCTTGCTTCAACTGGTGCAATTTCCTTAGAAGCAGGAGTAGGAATTGTGTATGGAGCTAATTTTGGTACTGTATTTACGGCAATGATCTCTAGTCTTACAGCAACAATTGATGCGAAAAGAGCAGCGGTTGCCCATGCAATTTTTAAGTTTATCGGTGTATTAATTTTCCTTCCATTTACGACGCTTTTTATCCAATTGCTTACGCTTATTGGTGGTGATATTGAGCGGCAATTAGCAAATGCACATACGTTGTTTAATGTTGTGAATGTCATTGTTTTATTGCCGTTTTGCAATCGGTTTGCCATATGGATGGAAAGACTTATGCCAAAGTCCGAACGCAATAAAACTAGCCATCATAAATACATTGATCAAACGACAGCGAAGTTTCCAGCAGTTGGGCTTTTGCAAGCGCGAAAAGAGATTGAACATATGTTGGAGCGTGTAGAGTCTAGGATGTTTCCTGAACTTATGCGAATGTTGGAAAGCGATAAAGCTCGAAAAGCGATTATGGAGGAAGAGCAGGTGATTGACTCACTCTACAAAACAACGTTCCATCATTTAAGAAGGATTACAGAACAACATTTAAAGGATTCAGAAACGAATGAGGCCATTAAACTGTTATCAATTAATAACGATGTAGAACGACAAACGAACGTGATGAAAGAGATGGCTCGTGCGTTAAGTAAATTAGAAGCGAGACAAAAAGTGCTCAATCATTGGGAGCGTGCGAATATTGAAGCGCTTTATAAAGAAGTGAGTGAAAGCTTTGTTCATACGTCCCGAGCCTTTGTAGAACATGACAAAGAACTAGCTATTCGTGTCATTTACAACAACCCAAAAGTCCAACGGATGGAACGAGAAATGCGTTATGGACACTTTTATCACGGTTCGGGTTCTAGCAGTACGGTGAGTATGATTTATGCTGATGTAATGAATGGGATGTTGCGTATTCACCAGCATAACGTCAATCTTTCGCAAACGTTATTAGATCGTGTCTAAACTTCAATGTGCCCGTAACCAATGTTCGCCTTAATGAGTACGATAAACCACATCGGTACTTATGAAAGGGGACATGAAAATGGGACTTCGAATTGGTTCAGAGATGCCTAAGTTAGATAAGATTAACTGGGTAAGTGGCTATCCAGAACAGCAAGCTAGTAAACCGTATCTCGTACATTTTTGGACGTTAGATTGCAGCTCTTGTATTGAGTTAATGCCAGATGTTGCAGCGCTTTTAAAGCGTTATGACGGACTCATTCATACCGTTTCCATTAATTTGGAAGGTGAAGATGAGGAAGAAGTGATTGCAAAGGCGAAGAAAGCAGGAATAGAAGCGCCAGTTGGAATCGATGAGGAGACGCTGTTGTCGGATGCATTCGGTTATAATTTTATCCCTGCGTTCTATTTATTCGATGCAAATGGCAGCATGAGGTACTTCCAGCAAGGTCAAGATCACGTTGCTACATTAGAACAAAGAATTAAACGATTGTTGCGGTAAGTCAAAGCGAATAGAAGTATGTATGGATTCAATTCAGTGACCTCCACCCTGTCAAGGTGGCGCTCTTGTCTATTCTGTAATTGCAAATTAATCTTGAAGGATCAAATTGTGTATGTCTAAATAAGCGCGCTAGATGGTGGGCTGAGCTGGAAAGATCACAGATCAGACGTCATTCCAGCGCGCAATCTATCATTTCCTTACAAATGTTGCGGGAATTATAAATTTTAGCTAAAAAGAAAGCCTGTTATGTTTTTCCATAGAGAGGTAAACCAGTTCCCTGAACTTGAACCACCCATGCCTGTTTGAGGCATTTCTGTTGGCATCGTGGCTTTTTCCATTGCAGCGTTTTGAGCATATTCATCTAGCTGTCCACGTAGTTCTCCGTCAGGATAATCTTCTGTGTGAATGTTTGCATACACGTCACCTGCTACAAGGGCCATTGAAAATTCTTCCCAACTTAAATCACCAACAAGATCATCCGCATGTAAAGTGCCTGAAGCGATATCGCCATTATAATCCATCGGCTCATCATTGTGGAACAAGAATAATTCTACTGGTCCGTCTTCGTCAGCGGAGCCGCTATGCAAATGTCCAGCAGTAGCACCTTCTAAATATTCAGCATGAATCCAATAGTCAAGGGTATCGCCATCGTCACTAACTTCAAAATGTGCTGTTCCCATTGCATCACTTTCAACATTCATTACTTCATTTTCTGGGCTCAGCTCAACTAAAAATTCCCGTCCTTCGTGATCAGCGGAAGCCGTGCTCGCGAATGTCGTGACAGCTAATACTCCAGCTAACGGAAACACCATTGCTTTTTTTCATAAGAAATCGCTCCTTTTGAAATTAATGAAATCACAACTAGCTATGTGTAAGCTAATGTGTAATCTCTTAATAAAGCTAACGATTGGCTTGTCAATCCGGATCACTTTTTCTAATAATTTATTATTTTTAATTATTGTTTAAACCACGCGCCTAGTTAAAAACTAAATATAAAAGTGTTCGTGACTTGGATTAGTAATGAATGAGCAGAGACCCGGGTGTAAGTTAGGTGGGCATAAAAAAGCGTAAAGATCACATTGATCTTTACGCTTTTTTTTACTAAAGAGATTTTCACTTAAACTTCCATAATGATTGGCAAAATCATTGGTTTACGCTTTGTCTTTTCGTACAGGAACGGTGCTAACAATTCAATGATCTCGTTTTTAATTTCGGACCATTGGGTTGTTTTTTTGACCCATTAAGTCTCTTAAGTGTTTGTCGAGCATTTTCTGAGCGTCGTGAATGAGATGGGAAGACTCACGCATATAGACGAATCCTCTTGAGATGATGTCAGGTCCAGCTGATACTTTGAAGTTCTTCATATCAAGTGAGACGACCACAACAACGAGACCTTCTTCAGATAGAATGCGACGGTCTCTTAACACGATGTTACCGATGTCGCCGATTCCATTTCCATCCACATAGACTGCTCCAGAAGGAACTTTGCCGATTTTCTTCGCTTCGTCGCGCTTTAGTCCAAGTACTTCACCTGTATCCATAATGAAGACGTTCTCTTCTGGAATTCCACAATCCATCGCCAATTTCTTATGGCTTACGAGCATGCGGTACTCCCCATGAATAGGGAAGAAGTACTTTGGTTTCATGAGACGAAGCATGAGCTTTTGTTCTTCTTGGCCACCGTGTCCAGACGTGTGGATGTCATTTAGTGGGCCGTGAATAACGTTTGCTCCTGCACGGAATAGTTGGTTAATAATCTTGTTAACGCTAAGTGTGTTACCTGGAATTGGTGAACTTGAGAAAACGACCGTGTCTCCAGGAATAATTTGAATTTGACGGTGAGTTCCATGAGCAATTCGAGAAAGAGCTGCCATTGGTTCACCTTGTGAGCCAGTACAAAGAATAGTCACTTCATTATCCGGAATACGACTTAGTTGGTTCGTGTCAACGAACGTATCTTTCGGTGCTTGAATGTAGCCAAGTTCTTGTCCGATTGTAAGTGCAGACTCCATGCTACGTCCAAATACGGCGATTTTTCGGCCGTGTTTAACGGCGGAAGTGACGACTTGTTGTAAACGATAAATGTTTGAAGCGAATGTCGCGAAAATAATTCTTCCATCAACTTGTTGGAAGATATTCTCGATGCTATCGCCAACTTTACGCTCAGACATCGTAAATCCAGGTACTTCACTGTTTGTACTATCAGATAGTAAACAAAGTACGCCTTCATCACCAAGTCGAGCCATTCGCGTTAAGTTGGCTGGTTCACCAACTGGGGTGAAGTCAAATTTAAAGTCACCAGTATGAACGATGTTGCCTTCAGGCGTATTAACGACAATCCCGAGTGCATCAGGGATGCTATGTGTCGTACGGAAGAAAGAAAGTGAAAGATGTTTAAATGAAATCACATCGTCTTCATTTAGTTCAATCATCTTCGTTCTACGTAATAACCCGTGTTCTTCAAGTTTGCCACGAAGTAATCCGTTAGCAAGCTTTCCACCATACACTGGTACATTAATCTCACGTAACAAATAAGGAATGCCACCAATGTGATCTTCGTGACCGTGAGTAATAAATAGTCCGACAATCTTGTCTTCATTACGAGCTAAATACGTATAATCAGGAATAACATAATCAATGCCGAGCAATTCATCTTCAGGGAACATAATCCCTGCATCTATAATGACAATTTCGTCTTTGTATTCAATGGCATACGTGTTTTTACCGATTTCGCCAAGCCCTCCTAAGGCGAAAACTGCTACTTGATCTTCTTGCAATTGCTTCATTACTTATTCTCCAATTTAAAGTCAGGACGACTTTGCTCATATTCTAAATGTGCACCTGTTAACGGTTGGATAAACTCAATGTTATAGTTGTCCGCAGCAAGTTTACGACGTACGTCGCGCTCATCTTTTGCTTCGATGTATAACGCTTCTGTTTTTTCGCGTACAGGTACTTCAGTTGCTTTCGTTTGATACATTACTTTATAAATCATTTCTATCTCTCCTTATTCTCACAAAAGTACAACGTTTATTATGAAGTAGCATCGTGTATTCTACTTAATCGTTGTTATCTGTACTGTTATCTCTGAACTTTACAGACATTCCGTTCATGATTGGGGTTTATCTAGTAGAAGTGGTCCCTTAAAGAATATCCAATGCTCGGCCGATGAGATTCCAAAAGGGGAGGGCACTGCCACGAAAACATAAACCCAGCAGACAGTCTCTTTATTTTAGCGTATTTCCTGCTTGTTCGCAAATAAACCTACCATATAATTCCTCGTCTTAAGCCGTCCATCTTGTAGTGTACCCAATAGTTTAGACAGAAAAAAAGCAGTTAAAACATTCTAGAGGGTTTTCAGTCATAAATTTATCCGACATAATAATAGGAGAATAGGGCAATGAGGAGTGAGAGTATGAACCAAAAGATCGTTTTTTTAGACATAGACGGAACGATTTACAATGAAGAGAAGCAAATGTCAAAAGCTACAAAGCATGCAGTAAAACAGCTTCAAGAACAAGGGCATCACGTCGTTATTGCAACTGGGCGCGCTCCTTTTATGTACAATGAGCTCAAAAAAGAGCTAAACATTACAACACATATCGGCTTTAACGGCTCTTATGTCGTACTTGATGATCAAGTTGTACTAGCGAAATCACTCGATAAAGATGCGTTAAAAGCGATTCGCTCAGACGCTCATGAAAAGGGTCATCCAATGGTTGTTATGGACCATTTAGGAGCAAGAACAAACATCGCCGCAAGTGATCGAATTCGAGAATGTATGGATAGCTTGCATCTTCCTTATCCGAATGTTGTCAACGATCCATTTGAAGGTGAGATTTATCAAGGATTGCTTTTTTTCTAAAATTGAAGAAGCACACGGCTACGAAGATAATTACCCACAGTTCGATTTCGTACGCTGGCATGAATTATCGCTTGATCTTATTCCGAACGGTGGTTCAAAAGCTGTTGGCATTAAAAAAAGTTGCCGACCTCTTACACATCGATATGAAAGATACGATTGCGTTTGGTGACGGTCTTAATGATATTGAAATGCTCCAAGCAGCTGGAACTGGAGTAGCAATGGGAAATGGAAAAGACATCGTTAAAAGTGTAGCTGATTTTACGACAACGCACGTTGACAACGAAGGAATTTACGAAGGTCTCAAAAAGCTGGCACTGCTTTCATAGAACACTAAAAGCGCGACGAGGAATTTTCCTCGTCGCGCTTTCTCATGCATTAAACAGGTAGTGGTCGTTTGTGTGGTCCATCGTATTCTTCAATACGGTCATAAAACATAATGCCGTTTAAGTGGTCCATTTCATGCTGAATTACGATTGCAATATAACCACGAAAACGCATCCGAATGTGCTCTCCGTCCAACGTGTGTGCGTCAAGGGTAATACGTGCATGACGCGGTACGAGACCCTCAACTGGTCGATCAACAGACAAGCAACCTTCACCGTTCTCAAGACTCGTTTCTTCCACAGAATGACTGACAATTTTAGGGTTAATAAACCCGTAACTGTGTAATTGATCTTTCTCATCTGTCGTATGAATGGCAAACATTCGTTTTGCTACACCGATTTGAGGGGCTGCAAGGCCACTACCAGGTCGTAAATCGTATTCTTCTGCAATTGCTTGGTCTTGACTGTTCGTTAAATACTCGTGCATTTCTTTAAGGACCGCGAGGTCTTCGGTACTTGGAGGAAGTGCGACTTCCTTCGCGACTTCTCTTAAAACAGGGTGTCCTTCACGGACAATTCTGTCCATCGTAATCATCCATTGTTCCTCCTTATGTGTAAAACCTTGATGTATGAGTACATAAATCGTTGTTTACGGGAATAAGATACTTCGTAAAGTATAGCAGATGTATGTGGATTTAGACAAAGCAATCAAGAAAAATAGCAGTCACATTGTGTGACCGCTATAAAAGGGAAAAGCTGTTATTTTTTATCTCCGTAACAAGCACCAACGATGACTAAAAGAATGAAAAGTACAACGATGAGTGCGAAGCCTTTCCCTGCTCCGAATCCACCGCCACCACCGTAGTTGCCGTAACCATAACCACCGTAGCCGCTATAACCGCCATAACCATATGACATGGAGAATACCTCCTTTTGTATTCGCTTTACGCGTTACCTTTACAGAGTATGCAAAGCGTGTAGAAATGGTTTGGATTTTCGCCTAAAAAAAAGCTAAGGTGCCTTGTTAACAATTACCAAATATACTTTGCAAATGCTACTTTGTTCTTATATGATGAATGAAGACGAAAGTCAGGGAGGGCACTTGATGACAAAACGCATGACGATATGGGCAACGATGCTCGGACTATTGCTCATCGTATCCGCTTGCGGGAACTCCGCTGAAGAAGAACTGTTCGAACATATTGAAGAGGCGATCGCATTAGAGCTTGAATTCGAACAACAACAAGAACCGTTAGTTGAGGCTGAAGAACGAGAATATGAATTGTTTGAAGAGATGGTGCAATTAGGTTTAGGTGAAATGGATGAGATTGAAGAGAAAGTTAATGAAGCACTTGAGCTTGCCTCAGAGCGTAAAGAACGAATGGAAACTGAACGTGAGAGCATAGAGTCAGCGTATGCCCAGTTGATGGAAGGCGAAGAGATGGTTGAAGAAGTTGAGTCGGCACGTCAAGATGAGGTAAAGGCTGTCTTTGAAGCAATGCAAGGTCGTTATGAGGTTCATAAGGAATTGTATGACAATTACTTACAAGCAATTGCTTTAGACGAAGAGCTGTATACGATGTTCTTGAATGAAGATTTATCATTTGAAGAACTTGAAGAACAGATCAATGACGTAAATGAATTGTATCGTACGATTAATGACAACAAAGAAGCATTTAATGATCAGACAGAACGTTTTAATGAAGCAAAAGAACAATTTTACGAGTCTGCCGAACTGCTAGAAGCGTAATGGAGAACGGAAGATGTACTCATCATTATAAATAAACTTAATAAGCAAAGCGTACGACACATTAGAAAACGGACTTAGTGTAGTCCGTTTTTTTATGTCTGAATGAACGATGTTGTTTAGGGGAAACTCGTTTGTGATGCGCGTAAGAAATTAATCTGTATCAATATATAAACGCGAAAATCACAAGATGATATATAACAGATTGGAGTTGTTCGTCAATTTTAACAATGTATCGATTAGAAAATGAATATATAGCCGTAAGGATTGACGAATGATTTATTATTCATGTATGCTGTTATTGAAATGTTGTGTATTAGTTTTTAGATGAGTGTCCGTGAAACAGATTCAACTCTTATTTGAGATTGAAAAGTAGTGATTCAGGGTACGTTAATCATTAGGGAATCGCTCAAGTTTGTTCGCTCAACAAGGCATGCTACACAATGCCTGATAATAAATGAAAGAGGTGAGCCGCTTTGGCTGAAAAGACGATTGAAGCAGTAGAAGACAAGTTTGAAACTTTTCAGGTACTAAACGAAGACGGTAAAGTCGTAAACGAAGATGCACTACCAGACTTAAGTGATGATCAACTTAAGGAACTTATGAAACGAATGGTCTACACACGTGTTGCTGACCAACGTGCCGTTTCTTTAGGACGTCAAGGTCGTTTAGGTTTTTATGCGCCAGTTGCAGGACAAGAAGCGTCAATGCTCGGTTCTCATTTTGCTCTAGATAAAGAAGATTGGATTGCACCAGGTTATCGTGACATTCCACAATTGATTTGGCACGGGTACCCATTATCAAAGGCGTACTTATTCTCAAGAGGCCACTATAAAGGCGGACAGATGGAAGGCATTAATGTGTTGATGCCACAAATCATCATCGGTGCGCAAATCGTACAAGCTGCAGGAATTGCACTTGGACTTAAGAAAAAACAAAAAGAAAACGTCGTCATTACGTATACAGGTGATGGTGGTTCATCTCAAGGTGACTTCTATGAAGGAATGAACTTTGCAGGCGCATTTAATGCACCAGCGATCTTTATCGTTCAAAACAACCAATTTGCGATTTCTGTTCCAGCTGAAAAGCAAACAGCAGCAGGTACGATTGCTCAAAAAGCAGTTGCTGCCGGAATCGAAGGCGTACAAGTAGACGGAATGGACGTTTTGGCAGTTTATGCTGCAACAAAGAAAGCTCGTGACAACGCGATTTCAGGAAACGGTCCTACACTAATTGAAACGCTTTGTTACCGCTACGGGCCACACTCCCTTTCTGGTGATGATCCAACAAGATATCGTACTGAAGATCAAGACGATCCTTGGGAGAAGAAAGATCCACTCGTTCGTTTCCGCAAGTTCCTTGAGGAAAAAGGACTTTGGTCAGAAGAACAAGAGAACGAAGTTGTTGAGCAAGCGAAAGCGGACGTTAAAGCTGCAATTAAAGAAGCAGACGAGACGCCTCGTCAAAAGGTAAGTGAACTCATTGAGATCATGGGTAATGACCTCAGTTCTAACCTTGAAGAGCAACTCGAATACTATCGTGCGAAGGAGTCGAATGAATAATGGCAGAAATGACAATGATTCAAGCAATTACTGAAGCCATGCGCACGGAACTAAAAAAAATGATGAAAACGTCTTGTTATTCGGTGAAGACGTCGGTCATTACGGTGGTGTATTCCGTGCCACACAAGGTCTTCAAGCAGAATTCGGTGAAGAGCGTGTCTTTGATACGCCGCTTGCTGAATCAGGAATTGGTGGTCTTGCAATCGGACTCGGGTTAACTGGATTTAGACCAATTATGGAAATTCAGTTCTTCGGTTTCCTTTTTGAAGTAATGGACGGAGTCGCAGGACAGATGTCTCGTACTCACTATCGTTCTGGTGGACACTATAGTAGCCCGATTACAATTCGCGCGCCTTTTGGTGGCGGTGTAAAAACGCCAGAGCTTCACTCTGATAGCTTAGAAGGCCTTATTGCACAAACGCCAGGGATTAGCGTTGTAATTCCTTCAACTCCTTATGATGCTAAAGGACTTCTAATTTCAGCAATTAGAAGCAATGACCCTGTCGTATTCCTCGAACACATGAAGCTTTACCGTTCTTTTAAAGGTGAAGTTCCGGACGAAGAATATACAATCCCACTCGGCAAAGCAGACATTAAACGTGAAGGTAAAGACGTTACACTCATTGCCTATGGCGCTATGGTGCATGAAGCGCTTAAAGCTGCAGACCGTTTAGAGAAAGAAGACATCAGTGCTGAAGTCATTGACCTTCGTACTGTAAGTCCATTAGATCTTGATGCGATTTTAGAATCTGTTAAGAAAACAAACCGCGTAGTTGTTATTCAAGAAGCACAGCGTCAAGCAGGCGTCGGTGCAACAATTGTCGCTGAAATTAGCGAGCGTGCAATCTTACACTTAGAAGCACCAATTGCTCGTATTGCAGCACCAGATACGGTATACGCTTTTGCTTCTGATGAAGATGCTTGGCTTCCAAATGCTGAAGACATCTATGAAAAAGCGAAAGAAACGATTGAATTTTAAACGAGCGTTCACGAAAAGGAGGTAGCAACTTATGGCTTACAAATTTAAGCTTCCTGATATTGGAGAAGGCATCCATGAAGGTGAAATTGTTAAGTGGTTCGTTAAAGAGGGAGACAAAGTCGAAGAGGACGATGTTCTTTGCGAGGTGCAAAACGACAAGGCCGTTGTTGAGATCCCATCTCCAGTTGAGGGTACAGTATTAGAGATTAAAGTTGACGAAAACACAACGACTACGGTCGGTGAAGTCATTCTAACAATCGATGACGGTAGTGAAGATGATGAGGAAGAAGAAGTAAAAGAAGAAGAATCATCATCTAAAGAAGAAACAAAAGCAAGCGAAGAGAAGAGTGAAAAAGAAACGACAAGCTCTTCATCTAAAGAAGATCAAGCTGATTCAGCTGACGATAAGCGTGTGATTGCGATGCCGACAGTCCGCAAATATGCGCGTGAGAACGATGTAAACATTCAACAAGTCACAGGTAGTGGCAAGAATGGTCGCGTTCTAAAAGAAGACATCGATTCATTCGTAAGTGGCGACCAGCCATCTGCTGACGCTTCTAGCGATGAGCAATCAGATGAAAGCAGTACGACTGAAACGAAGCAAACGACATCAACAGAGTCTACCGTCACTGAAGAGCGTGTACCACTTAAAGGTGTGCGTAAAGCGATTGCTAAAGCAATGGTAAATAGTAAGCACACAGCTCCTCACGTAACACACATGGATGAAGTTGAAGTGAGTGCACTCGTTGAAAACCGTAAGAAGTTCAAGCCGGTTGCAGCTGAACAAGACATTAAGCTTACGTACTTGCCGTACGTTGTCAAAGCCTACACGTCTGCACTTCGCGCTTACCCTGCATTGAATGCTTCAATTGACGATGAAAATGAAGAGATTGTTTACAAGAAACAATTCAACGTTGGAATCGCAGCGGATACAGATCGTGGTCTAGTTGTTCCTGTTGTTCGTGATACAGATCGTAAATCAGTATTTATGCTTGCATCAGAGATTACTGAACTTGCAATTAAAGCTCGCGATGGAAAATTAACGAGTGGTGAGATGCAAGGTGGTACGAGCACGATTTCAAACGTCGGCTCTGCAAGTGGAGCTTGGTTTACACCAGTTATTAATCATCCAGAAGTTGCTATTCTCGGTATCGGTCGAATTGAAGAAAAAGCCGTTGTCGAAAACGGAGAAGTTGTCGTAAGACCGATGCTTGCATTATCATTAAGTTATGATCATCGTCTTATTGATGGTGTTACTGCACAAAATGCACTGAATCACGTGAAGCGTTTGCTTAACGATCCAGAGCGCATAATAATGGAGGGGTAATTCATGGTAGTAGGAGATTTAGCAGAAGAAGTAGACACGCTGATTATTGGGTCTGGCCCAGGGGGATACGTTGCAGCAATCCGTGCCGCACAACTCGGACAAAAAGTAACGATCGTAGAACGCGAGAACGTGGGTGGCGTTTGTCTAAACGTTGGTTGTATTCCTTCTAAAGCTTTAATTGAAGCGGGTCACCGTTTTGAGAAAGCTCAAGGTACTGACGAAATGGGAATTACGACAGAAAACGCAACACTTGATTTCTCTAAAGTTCAAGAATGGAAATCAGGCGTTGTTAAAAAGTTAACCGGAGGAGTCGAAGGACTTCTTAAGGGCAACAAAGTAAACATCGTGAAAGGTGAAGCTTACTTTTCTGCCAAAGATACAGTAAGAGTTTCTGGTGAGAACTACAACTCTCAATCGTACAAATTCAAAAACTGTATCATTGCAACAGGATCTCGTCCAATTGAACTTCCTCCGTTCCCACTAAGCGACCGTGTAGGAACGTCAACAGGTGCTCTAGCACTTGAAGAAGTACCAAAGCGTCTTGTCGTTATTGGTGGAGGTTACATCGGTGTTGAGCTTGCAGGTGCGTATGCAAACCTCGGTAGCCAAGTGACTGTACTTGAAGGTGAGAAGCGTATTCTTACTGGATTTGAAAAGCAAATGGCTCAGCTCGTACAACGTCGCTTAAAGAACAAAGGTGTTGAGTTTATTACTCAAGCCAAAGCTTCAGGCGTTGAAGAGACAGATGAGGGCATTACAGTATCTGTAGATGTTAAAGGCGAAGAGCAAAAAATCGAAGCGGATTACTTGCTCGTATCTGTTGGACGTCGTCCAAACACAGATGAGCTCGGTCTTGAGCAAATCGGTGTAGACGTAACAGATCGCGGTCTTATTAAGACAGACAAGAAACTTCGTACGAGCGTTGACAACATTTTTGCAATTGGTGACATCGTTGATGGCCCACAACTTGCACACAAAGCGTCTTATGAAGGTAAAATTGCAGCAGAGGTTATCTCTGGAGAAGCAAGCGAAATCGATTACCTCGGTATTCCACTCGTTGCCTTTACAGAGCCTGAGCTTGCATCTGTTGGACACACTGAGGAAAGCGCGAAAGAAGCAGGATTTGAAGCGAAAGCTTCTAAATTCCCATTCCAAGCAAACGGCCGTGCATTATCACTTAACGACTCTGATGGCTTTATGAAGCTCATTACTCGTAAAGATGACGGACTAATTATCGGTGCACAAGTAGCTGGACCAAGCGCATCTGATATGATTGCTGAGATCGGTCTTGCAATTGAAGCGGGTATGACAGCTGAAGATGTTGCAATGACAATTCACGCTCACCCAACACTTGGTGAGATTACGATGGAAGCAGCAGAAGTTGCAATCGGTACACCAATTCATATTAAGTAATTAAAAAGTTTTAAAACCCTCTGTGATCTATAACACAGAGGGTTTTTTATGTTGCGTCATCTAACAGATTGTGATTGAATTCTAAAGTCAATGAAATAAGTTTAGTTATTGCCTCAGGTAAATATCGGTGCAAATGATAATTTACATAGACCATTCTTGTAGGTGTTGGGTCAATCATCGTATAAACGTAGAGATCAGTGAATTGTTCGGAATAGGATACATAACTTTTAGGAATCATTGCCACGCCTAAACCGCGATTTACAAAAGCTAATGCTGTCTCAAATCTCTCCACTTCAAATTTAATAATTGGCTCGGTTTCAGCAATTCTAAATGCATCTAAGATGTCTTTATGTGTTTGGTATTCTTTTGGAGGCAATATGAGGGGCGCGCTTCCTAATGTTCTCATAGAGATCGTTCCTGTAGTTGATATGGGGTTCTTTGAAATTGCAACAATGTCTTCCTTATATAATGGTAGGCTCGCAATACCTTCTGTATTGATGAAGTAATTTGTAATGGATACATGGGTATCGTAACGATGTATAGACTGTATAACATCCTCTTTGCGTAAAATCTCTTGAAATTGATACATTAGTGAAGGGAAAAGTGCATTGTGCTCCATGACAACTGAGGCCATCCAGTTTTTCGTTGATTCAATCATGCCTATGATTACTTTACCGGAACCACCTTCTCGAATGGCATTCACTTCAATTGTTAATGCTTTGTGCCGATTCATTAATTCTTGATTTGCTTCGTAAAATCGCTCTCCTGACTCCGTAAGCGTAACTTTCCTTTTAGAACGCTCAAAAAGTAAAAAAACCAATTTCGTCTTCTAATTTTTTTTAATTGCCTGTGTTAGTGAAGGTTGAGATATTTTTAGTTTATTTGCAGCTTTTGTGAAATTCTTCGAATCGCATAGTTCTTGGAAGTACGATAGTTTTCTGAAATCGATGATAGCCACTCCTTTTTATAATAGGTAAAACCTATTAAGTGATTGAATATTAGTATTATAAACTATTATTACACATGTATATAATCATACTAGACAAAGAAATCATGTATAAGGAGGTTAAGTGATTTGGAAATTCATTATATTACGACATTCTTTATAGCGATTTTATTATTAATTGTCGGAAATGGTATTGTTTCTAATGTTAAAGTTTTAGATCGCTACTCAATACCCGCTCCGGTTGTCGGAGGTTTACTAGTTGCTACCCTAGTTTTTATGCTTCATCAATTTGAAGTGATACAAATTGTTTTTGATACAACACTTCAGGAAATTTTTATGCTCGTATTCTATACAACGGTAGGTTTAAGTGCTAGTTTTGCACTTATTAAAAAGGGTGGAAAGCTATTGCTCGTATATTGGGCGATTGTTGGTGTGCTCGCTTTGTTGCAAAATTTAATCGGAATTTCAATGGCTAGAATTTTTGGATTAGATCCTTTAATTGGTGTGATGACTGGATCTGTATCTATGTTAGGTGGACATGGCGCAGCAGCGGCTTTTGGAGGGACAATTGAATCTCTAGGAGTTGAAGGAGCTGTTACAGCTGGGATAGCGACTGCAACATTCGGTTTAGTCATTGGGGGGATTATTGGTGGTCCGATGGTTCGATACTTAATTAAGAAATATAAACTCTCACATGGGGATGTAACATTAAAAAAGTTACATCCTGATCAAAAGAAAGAGAGAGAAGTTCATGAAGCTACCTTAACAGCAAATCGTATCTTCTTACATCTTGGTCTCATTACGTTTTGTATGAGTGTAGGGGGTTATTTAGGAGATGCATTTACCGAATGGACAGGATTTGTACTACCGAATTATGTTGGAGCAATGGTAATTGCTGTTATCGTAAGAAACTTATTTGATCGTTATCAAACGAATAAAACGTTACAATTCTCAAACGAGCTAGTTGCGCTAATTGGTGCAGTTGCTTTAGGGGTCTTTCTAGCAATGGCATTAATGAGCATTAAACTTTGGGAGATTGTAGACCTAGCATTGCCTTTGTTAACAATCGCTCTTCTTCAAGTAATTCTCGTCATTGTTATTGGGATTTTTCTGTTATTCCCAATTTTGGGTAGAAATTATGATGCAGCCGTAATGATAGGTGGATTTGCAGGTCATGGGGTAGGTGCTGTACCGACTGCTATGGCAAATATGGATGCGATTACACAAAAGTATGGACATTCTAAACAAGCGTTTCTAATCGTACCAATTGTAGGAGCTTTTCTTGTAGATTTTATCTCATTACCGATAATTATTTTTTTGTATAAATTATTTTAGCTAAAGGAGAATGTAATCGTGTATCCTTATCCACAGTTAAATCGACCAGAATGGGTCTATACTCAAAAGCCAGTAAGTGATGATCCAAAAGTACATGAATGGATACAAACTCTTGGGGATTCTAATAATGAAAATCATTTAAAATCTTTGAAAAAAAGCTGATGTAGTACTGGCGGGTGTTCCATTATCTAAATCGAGTATTAGTGCATCGTTTGCTAGTGAAACTCCAAATGAATTACGAAAGCTTTGGAAATCATTCAATCCATATAATTTAGATGAGAATGTAGATTTAACATCATTAAATGTCTTTGATATAGGAGATTCTAAACAAGCGATTACCAATATCGACTATAGTCACGAACAAATAAAACAGATGATGATATCAATGCAAACGTTTCACCCTCGTTCAGTACCTATCATCATGGGTGGTGACCATAGCATTACTGCACAATTAATCAAAGGTTACAAAC
Source organism: Geomicrobium sp. JCM 19055 (assembly GCF_000698185.1). NCBI lineage: Bacteria > Bacillati > Bacillota > Bacilli > Caryophanales > Geomicrobium > Geomicrobium sp. JCM 19055. Next base: position 62,979 of record NZ_BAXL01000012.1, on the reverse strand, counting down.
AAGTTCATAATACAGAAACAATAGGGATTTTACAGTTAGATACTCATTTCGACTTAAGAGATCCGAGTGAAATCGGTCCAGCGAATGGTACGCCAATTCGACAACTTATCGAAGGTGGAATTGTAAGAGGAACTGACGTTCATACTATTGGATTGCACGGTTACTTTAATGCAAAATCATTAAAGCATTACGCAGATACTCATGGAGTGAATTATATAACCCTAAAACAAGCTCGAAAAATTGGAGTAAGGCAAACCGTCATTAATGCTTTAGAGATGCTAGATCAAACTGTAGATATGATATACGTAACGATTGATATGGATGTGCTTGATTCAGCCTTCGGTCCAGGGCACCTGCGTCTACACCAGGTGGTATGAGAACGGATGAACTTTTTGAAGCAGTTATGGAGGCAGGACGTCATCAGAAGGCAAATGCTATGGATATTGTCTGCATCGATTATAGTAAAGATGTGGAGAAACAGACGTTAAAAGCTGCAGTTCACGTGATGCTAGATTATATGACAGGATTAAAACAACGTCATATTTAAAGGAATAAAAACAGACCGTAATTCCCAAAAGGGGATTACGGTCTGTTTGGTTAATAAAAGCTATAGCGATCATAATCACTACGTAAATGATGTAAGATGATCTCTTTTGATGTTGGACCAGAAGCTCGCACGTAGTAGCTTCCGGTTTCTTGAAATACTAAAGCTGGGAACTCCGATAAATTTAATTCATCAACAAGCGCTTGTTCTTCATGTTTATCAACTAAGAGTACTTCTGTATCTGGATGTTCTGCATGGAACGTACTAATAGCTTCGAGGTATTTTCGTTCACTTTCGTGGTTATCATCATCGTAAATGAAAAATACAGTTGGTCGTTCAAGGTTTTCCGGGTTGTTAGCATGGCTAGATGGATGATGGTCTATAGAACATGCAATCAAAAGAAAACTACATAGAACAAGTGAAGTTAATTTCAATTTCGTTAACATTTCACGCATCCTTTCATCAGCCTTAGTGCGATCATATCATTAAAGGTAGATGAAAAGACTATATTTCCCATATTTGTAAACGTAACGAAAGTTCTGTGATGCGTTTGTTACAAAGCAGGAAAAACATACCAACAACTAGTTGTTTTGATTGTCATCCTTGTTTTGTGGATTTGTTGTTTTTGAATCTGTTGTTTGTTTCCGTTTTTGTTGTTGTTCTTCTTTTTTCCTTGCTTTTTCTTGTTCGCGAGATCGTTTGCGTTCTTTTCGTAACTGTTCTCGTTCTTCTTTTATAAGTTTTAATTCCTCATTCATTTCTTTGCGATTTCGAGCTTCTTTTTGATCAATTGCTTTACGCTCTTGAATTAACGATTTAATAAGTGAGACTGTCATGAGAATCATAATTACTGAGAACGGTAATGCTGCAATGATCGCAGCTGTCTGTAAGGCATCTAGTCCTCCGGCTAAGAGTAAGATCGCAGCTGCAGCTGATTGAATAATTCCCCAAACGGCTTTAACGGAAATTGGTGGATTCATTCTACCGCCCGTTGTTTGCATACCTAGAACGAATGTGGCTGAGTCTGCAGATGTAACGAAGAACGAAGCAATGAGAAGAACAGAGAGACCTGTCATAATCGTCGCTAATGGATATTGCTCAAGGAGCGCAAACAGTGCCATTTCTTCACCATTAGCAGGGTCTGAGATCATTGAGAATATCGCTCCGCCTGTTTGATTATCAAGTTCCATTGCTGCTGTACCAAATGTTGCAAACCACAATGCACTAACGGCAGTTGGAGCTAAAATCACGCCTAACACAAATTCACGAATCGTACGTCCTCTTGAGACGCGAGCAATAAATGTTCCGACGAATGGTGCCCAAGAAATCCACCAAGCCCAATAGAATAAGGTCCAGTCATTGACCAACTCGTTGCCGTTTCATCGTCAAATGCCGCGAGCCTAAAACTCATGTAAGGGAGGTTCTGTAAGTAACTACCTACAGTTTGCGTGAATGCACTTAGGGACATAACGGTAGGACCTACAACTAAGACGAAAAGTAAAAGCGCAAAAGCTAAGACGATATTCGCCATACTAAGTATTTTAATCCCTTTATTAATACCGGTTGCAGCTGATGCGATATAAATAACCGTGACAACGGCGATAATCCAAAGTTGTAATGTCGTGCTGTTTTGCACAGGGAAGAGTTGTGATAGTCCGGCGCCAACTTGTGCGGTTCCAAGACCTAGAGAGGTTGCGACTCCAAAAATAGTAGCAAATACAACGATGAAGTTAATGAGAGTTCCAATCCAGCCATCTGCTTTATCGCCAATCAGTGGGCGGAATGCTGCACTAACGACGCCTGGGGCATTATGTCTGAACCCAAAGTACGCAAGCGCAAGTGCGACGACTGAATAAATTGCCCAAGGGTGAAAGCCCCAGTGGAAGAAAGAATATTGAAGAGCCTCGGCGGCCGCGCGGCTCGTTTCACCTTCAACAGTTGCTGGATTGTAGTAATGGTTAAGTGGCTCTGCTGCTCCCCAAAAGACGAGCCCAATGCCCATACCAGCTGTAAATAAAAATGCGAACCAAGTGAAATAGTTGTATTCAGGTCGTTCGTCTGGTTTTCCTAGTCGAATCCGCCCGAAAGGACTGACGACAAGAAAAATGGAAAGGAGTACGAAGGCTGATGCGGTTAACATATAATACCAGCCAAGCTGTGTGGAAATTGCCGCTTGTAATGATGACAGCGTGTCCATCATATGCTCAGTTCCTATTGAGCCCCATAGAATAAATAGGGCGGCAACGACCACGGAGATGTAAAACACAGGTGTAAGTCGTTTCATACTAGCTACCAACTTCCTAATAAATTTGCTATGAGTAAATGAAAGCCAATAATTACCTTCCAGATTTCTCATAAGTATTTATCTTAACAAATAAGTTGTCCTTTTTGGTAGGAAAATATTTCTCATTTTGTGTCGATTCCTGTACTATGGAAAATGAATGGAATTAAATGGAGGTGGACGTATGAATAAGCCTAAAATGCTAATTGCCTTAGGAGCCTTGCCGTTGCTCGTATTAAGCGCCTGTGGTGACAACGATTCGGAAGAAACAGCAGCAGAAGTCGATGGAACGGATGAGCCAGTAGAAGAAGTGGAAACAGATATTGAAGATGAAGATGATGTAGACGATGAGCTAGAATCTGATGATGAAAATGATAATGCTGACGAAGAAGTTGAAGAAGAACCAGAAGATCTTGAACCACAATATACGTGGAACCAAGAGGCGGGTATCTTTGAAAGCATAGGAGATGCACAGAGTGAAGCGGTCTTGTTAACGATCGATGATGCTCCTGACAATCATGCAGTTGAAATGGCTGAGATTTTACATAATCTTGATGTAAGTGCAATTTTCTTTGTGAATGGACACTTTCTAACTACAGAAGAGCAAGAAGAAGAGCTATTGCAAATTATCGATTATGGCCATGCAATCGGGAATCATACGATGGGCCACCCAGACTTACAAACGCTCTCTGAAGAAGAGCAATATGAAGAAATAGTTGGACTGAATGATGTCATTGAAGACATTAGCGGTGAGCGTCCAGACTTCTTTAGAGCTCCATTTGGTTTGAATACAGACTATACGAGAGAACTTGCAAAAGACGAAGAGATGTTGTTAATGAACTGGACATATGGATATGATTGGGAAAGTGATTATTTAGAGGCAGAGCCGCTCGCTGACGTAATGGTAAACACTGAACTATTACGTAACGGTGCAAACCTACTCATGCACGACCGCGAATGGACGAAAGATGCTCTTGAAGATATTGTTCAAGGTATAGAAGAGAAAGGCTATCGCTTTATTCATCCTGATGAGATCGCTCTTGAAGATGAATAAGTTATACAATTATAAAGAAAAGCACACGTAGATGTTAATCTAGTGTGCTTTTTTGTGAGAAAAAAAATAAATGTGTTATACAAATAATCGTTGACAAGATAAATGTGACATCATATTATAGTATTAACAGTAATAAAACGCTTACAAGGAGTGTTGAAGATGTCAATAATTATTTGTGGAACGTGTGATTGTACAATCGAACATTACCAAAGTGAGAAGATAAGCACACTATATAGTAGTTGTAATGAGTGCAAAAGCAAAAAGAAAAAGAAGTAAGATCATACGCTCCCTTCAAAGCTGATCCTTTGAAGGGAGTTTTGTTTGTATTGTGCTATACAATTAGCTCGAGGAAAAGCTAAGCGTGTCTTTATGACTTCTCGGGTAAGTTCGTTCACTTACCTTTGTCTTACACGTCTACGATTTGGTACAATATGTGCGCGATGAACGTGCACATATTGTAGTGTGGTTTAAAGGAGGAAATGAGTATGGCAAAAGATGAAGTTTCAATTCCGTTATCTCCAGATTGGTCCCAAGAAGAAATTGTTGCGGTCGCAAATTTCTTCTCGGTCATTGAGCAAGTGTATGACCAAGGGAAACAAGCGAGTGAAGTTTTAGCAGCTTATAAACAATTTAAAGCGGTCGTTCCATCTAAAAGTGAAGAAAAGAAGACGTTTCAAGAGTATGATGAACAAGCTGATACGTCGACTTATGCGGTCATTCAAAAAGCAAAAGCAGTAGGGCCTGATGAGAAAGTAAAATTGTAATAAAAAAGGACAAAGAGAATGTCTCTTTGTCCTTTTTAGATGTTTAAGCTATGGCGGTACAAAGGTAATAATGTTTCGTACGTGGTAATCGCTGTTTCTTTTAGACGTTCATAGTTTTCAACGCGTGCATCACCGCGATTAAGTTGTAAGCCAATTAAGAACTCACCTTTTTTTTACGTCTCTAAACCGTTCTACTTTTGTACGTAGTGCTCCTTCATCCAAGTCTTGAATTTTCTCAGCACTTTTTTTTGTGTGATCTGTAGAAATTGCAAACTCTCCAGGTAACGATTTAAGTTCATCAATCTCATCTAAAAACGCTTGGCCAATTTCCGATTTATTCGGTAGTTCATAAATGTACGCTAGCCAGATAAATAAATGATCATCAAAAAGCCCGAGTTGGAAATGTGGGAGCTTTTTATAGCCTCGCTTGTTTGGGGCAACAGCGAGCCACGAGTCGTTTGGTGGGTTGGTTGTTCTTCTTAAATGCTTAGCAATGTGTAGATGCATGTCTTCACCGGTAAGACGATTTAATTCAGCAGTGAGCTCGTCTCCAATTTCTTTAAACTTAGGCTGAATTTGCTCGCGCAATGCTTCCATACGATTTTCAAGGCCTTCAATTGTAAATACGTCAAAGTCGGAAGGTGTAAATCCTGTTTTCTCCATAATGATCCCCTTTCTATTTATATTGTACTAAGTTGAGGATGTCTTGTCATACAATGAGTCACAATTCGTGTACGTGCATTTACCTAAAACATCGAATTAGAATGTCATTTGAAAATCGAAGCGCATATGATATAATATCCGAAATCAGAATTTTTAATCATGTGTCGCAGGTGATCGAAAGGCTTGGCCATCCGCCAAGTTCATAGGCGGCCCTAAGTTTTTCGGACAAAAAAATGAGGGGTGTATGTAATGGAACAAGTGATTCAAGCGATGAAGAGAAACGACGCTGAGAAACGAATTCCTGTTGTACGTCTAGAGATTGATTATGAATTGGTCACCCTACACGATTATATGGTAGCGAATGATGAAAAGGGAATAGAACAAGTGAAGCTTAAATTGAAGAAACTCACGCAGGAATTATTACGGCTTGAAGGTTAATCATATAGGGAGTTTTTAGCGGGCAGAAGCCCGCTTTTTTTTACTTTCAATGTCATGTAAGCTAAACTAAGTGGAAGAGAAATGGATGGCTGGGAGAAGGAGCGAGTGAATTGGAGACGCAACAAATGAACTGGTCAGCTTTAAAAGACGAGGCGGTATCTTTTGTAAAAACTGCAGCAACCCGCATTGTCGATGTGGAGCGTGAATCCTTACATATAGATACGAAAGAAGATGCAGATGACTTAGTGACAGATAAAGATATTGAAATTCAACGCCTGATGACCGATCAAATTCGAAAGTTCTATCCGACGCATCGCATTGTCGGGGAAGAAGGAGATCATGACGATGTTCATAACGACGACACGATTACGTGGATTATTGATCCAATTGATGGGACGACGAATTTCGTTCATCAGTCGATGAACTATTGCGTATCCGTTGGAATTTATCAACGAGGCATTGGATATGTTGGGATCGTTTATGATGTGAAAAGTGAAGAGTGGTTTACAGCGGTCCGCGGTCTCGGGGCGTACATGAACGGGAAGCGATTGCCAAAAAGAGCGTCGGTGCCATTTGAGCAAGCGATTTTAGGTTTTAACGCAAGGTGGCTCGTCGGTAAAGCTGACGAATCATTAAAACAAGGATTTCAGACGATTGTACGAGACGTGCGTGCGGTACGTTCGTATGGTTCAGCAGCTCTTGAAAGTGCGTATGTTGCTGCAGGGCGTCTAGACGGCTATATGAGCTTACGTCTATCACCGTGGGATTTTGCTGCGGCAAAAGTGTTGTTAGAAGAAACCGGCTGTGAATGCGTAAAAGTCGATGGTTCACCAATCTCTATTGAAGACCAGAGTACGTACTTAGCCGCCGTGCCAAACGTAAGCCAAGAGTTTTTGAGTCGATTACAATCATAAAAAAAAGAGCGTTCCGATGTGGAACGCTCTTTAACGTTTAAGAAGCAGTATTACGGGATCGATATTTGGAAGAACCCATAAAGGCAATAACGACCATAACAGTTGCCAAGATGGCAATCAAGAAACTGCGTTCAGCAACAGCAACACCGTATGTGGCAATACCTAATACAGCTAGGACGGCTAAAAGCAACACGGGCCAATGAATATTCTTCAACATTTTCACCTGCTTTTATTATTCTACATTTAGTGTAACGGAAATTGTCGTAATTGGAAAGGCACTTTATGAAGTGGAGTTGTCAAGAGAGATGTGCTAAAATAGAAAAGTTGAACAGTATAAGTAACGGATTATAAGGGGAGAAGTCATCTAGTGAACAATAAACATGAATTAAGAAATATAGCGATTATCGCACACGTAGACCATGGAAAAACGACACTTGTAGACGAATTATTAAAGCAATCAGGGACATTTAAAGAGCATGAGCAAGTCGCTGAGCGAGCGATGGACTCGAATGATCTTGAGAAAGAACGAGGCATTACGATCCTCGCAAAAAAAACACAGCGATTCAATACAACGATACGAAGGTTAACATTCTAGATACACCTGGACACGCCGACTTCGGTGGTGAAGTTGAGCGGATCTTGAAGATGGTAGACGGTGTACTTCTCGTCGTGGATGCATACGAAGGCTGTATGCCACAGACGCGCTTCGTATTAAAGAAAGCATTAGCACAAGAATTAACGCCTGTTGTTGTTGTAAACAAGATTGACCGTGAGAACGCACGTCCAGACGAAGTTGTAGATGAAGTGCTAGATCTTTTCATCGAGCTCGGGGCGACAGATGAGCAAATTGATTTCCCTGTTGTATATGCATCAGCGATTCAAGGAATCTCTAAACGTCCAGAAGACGAAGAGGATAGCGGTATGGAAGTTCTCTTTGACACGATCGTAAAAGAAGTTCCTGCACCTGTTGAAAACAGTGACGAAGGATTACAATTCCAAGTAACGATGCTTGAGTACAACGATTTCTTAGGCCGTATTGGTGTTGGGCGTATTTTTCGAGGTTCACTGAACAAAGGTGATCGTTGTGTCGTTGTAAAACGTGACGGGAAAGAGCAATCGTTCCGCGTGAGTAAAATGTTCGGTTTCCACGGTTTAGAGAAGGTTGAAATTGAACATGCCTCTGCTGGAGACATTATTGCCATTGCCGGTATTGATGATATCAACGTAGGGGAGACAGTTTGTCACGAAGACAACATCGACCCGCTACCGCTCGTTCGAATTGATGAGCCGACACTACAAATGACGTTCCTTACGAACAATAGTCCATTTGCAGGACTTGAAGGCAGCCATGTGACGAGCCGTAAATTAGAAGAGCGTCTGTTCCGTCAGTTAGAAACAGATGTTAGTTTGAAAGTTGAGCAAACAGAATCACCAGATGTTTGGACGGTTTCAGGTCGTGGTGAATTGCACTTGTCGATTCTCATTGAGAACATGAGACGTGAAGGCTATGAGCTACAAGTATCAAAGCCAGAAGTTATTATTAAAGAAATTGACGGTGTGAAATGTGAGCCTTATGAGCACGTTCAAGTAGACGTTCCAGACCAATATACAGGTTCTGTTATGGAGGCGCTCGGTGCACGTAAAGGCGAGATGCTCAACATGGAGCAACAAGGGGATGGACAAGTTCGTCTTGAGTTTAAGATCCCGTCTAGAGGTCTCGTAGGGTACAGTACAGAATTTATGAGTCAAACAAAAGGTTACGGAATCATTAACCACTCGTTCGATTCGTATCAACCTGCTTTTGACGGTCGCATCGCAGGGCGTCGTGAAGGTGTCTTAATTTCGAATGATAAAGGAAAAGCAACGACGTACAGCATGACTCAACTTGAAGATCGTGGTGTCATGTTTATCGAACCTGGTACTGAAGTATATGAAGGAATGGTTGTTGGTGAACACAATCGTGACAACGATCTTGCTGTAAACATTACGAAAGAAAAAGCAGCAAACAACATTCGTTCAGCAAACAAAGAACAAACAACAACGTTAAAACGACCTCGTATTCACACACTTGAAGAAGCATTAGAGTATTTAGGTGATGATGAGTACTGTGAATTAACACCTGATTCCATTCGTTTACGTAAGAAGACGTTAAATACGGCAATGCGTGAACGTGAAACGAAACGTAAAAAGAAAACCTCGTAACCTTTGATTAGGAAAAGGAGGAATCGATCGTGGAAGGTCGAGAGATGACTGTAGATGATGTGTCTTTTGCAGCGGGATTATTTAATTTACACGAAAACATTGCATTAGGGTTTTGGTTGTTATATTTGACCGTCGTAATCCTTTCAATTGTCGTGTTTAACCTTGGGTTTGCAAGGAAACTACCGCTTCTAAAAAACATCGTCGTCTATGCAGCGCTTTTAATAGGCTCATTAATTATTGCGTTCTTTGGCGTGTTTTATCCAGTAGTTGAATCACTCATTGTAGCCGGTCTTATACTCGGGATTTACCGAATCCGACTACGAATGCACAAACGGAGCAAACCGCAAAAAGAACAGACAAATTAAAACGGTACAGGTGAGGACTCTCACCTGTACCGTTTTTTCTTTTATGGATTGTTTTTATGATGGGGGATGTGATAATTGCCCGTCGCAAGACGCTCTTCTGTTCGTTTAGCAATGCGCTCATAGCAATCTTTACACGTGTACGTATGAATCGGTCGGTTACGTAACTTCTTTGTTTGTGGGTCTTCGTCGTTTAGAGAATCAACGCGATCACATAGTAAGCATTTCGCTCGCACGTTTCGTTCACCTCGTTCAAAAAAAGATAAAAATCGTTTTTCATATAGTAATCGTGCAATGAAATTGAAAGACTTGTCAACATTGAAGCTCTCTGTGCATAAAAAAGTAGTAGAGGATCAATGCATGACGGATGGGGACCCTCAATGCCGGGAGGTAATCGATTGAAGAATATTTACGTTCTTGATACCAATGTTCTTTTGCAAGATCCATACGCGCTGTTTTCCTTTAAGCCTCATGATGTTGTTATTCCAGCTGTCGTATTAGAAGAGCTTGATGCGAAAAAAAAGAACATGGATGAACTAGGAAAAAATGCAAGAGAAGTGGCAAGGATTCTTGATAAGTTGCGAGAAGAAGGACCGCTTCATAAAGGTATTAAAGTTGGAAGCGATTGTTTTGTGCGAGTCGAATTAAATCATAGCTCATACAAAACCGTTGGCGTGACTCTTCCGGATGTAACGAATGATAATCGTTTAATTGCAGTAGCATTAAATTTAAACGTGGAACAACAAGCGGCTGAGCAAGCAAGGAAAGTCATTGTCGTCTCAAAAGATGCGCTCGTTCGAATTAAATCCGAAGCATTTGGCTTAACTGCGGAAGATTTTCTGTATGATCGTGTTGTCGTGAATGACGAATTGTACAAAGGATATCGCCGTCTTGAAGTTGATGGAACAGTACTTGAGAGTTTTTATGGAAATCAAACGTTGCCAGTTCACGAATTGAAATGTGGTGAGCTAGAGCCAAATACGTTTTTAGTGTTAAAGAATCGACTGCAACCTTCTGTTTCAGGTTTAGCAAAAGTGAACCACTCTGCAACACATATTGAACCACTCCGATATGAGCGTGAGCACATTTGGGGAGTGAAGCCGAGAAATGTTCAGCAGAAAATGGCGATTGAATTGTTGCTGGACCCGCAATTACCACTCGTCACCCTTGCTGGAAAGGCAGGGACAGGCAAGACGTTGCTTTCGATTGCAGCGGGACTATATCAAGCTGAAGATTTAGGACGTTACAAAAAGCTACTCGTAGCAAGACCCGTCGTGCCACTAGGGAAAGATATCGGGTATTTACCAGGGGAGAAAGAAGAAAAGCTTCGCCCGTGGATGCAACCGATTTATGATAATTTGGAGTACTTGTTTAATACGAACAAGCCAGAGGAACTCGATCATATTTTAGCTGGCATGGGTGGCATTCAAGTGGAAGCTTTAACGTATATTCGTGGCCGTAGTTTGCCAAATCAATTTATTATTATTGATGAAGCGCAAAACTTAACGAAACACGAAGCCAAGACCATTCTTACACGTGTCGGAGAAAACAGTAAGGTCGTTCTCGTTGGAGACCCAGAGCAAATTGACCATCCGTATTTGGATGCGTATAACAATGGACTGACGTACGTGATTGAACGCTTTAAAAACGTTTCAATTAGCGGTCATACGGCATTAGAAAAGGGCGAGCGCTCAGCGCTAGCCCAATTAGCAGCAGATCTTCTTTAAGAGATGATCTTCATTATGCATCAAGCCGAAGCCCGACAACATCAGTGATCGGATTTTCGCGATTGGAACCGTCACCATAATAAATGTGAAGAGGACCACTCGTTTTAATGACTTGACCGTTTTCAGAGAATACTGCGATCCATTCTTTCGCAACGTCAATAGGCGCACTGTATTCTTCACCGTTTCGGCGAATAGCAACGAGCGTCTTCGCTTGCTCTGTCGGTTCAGCATTTTCAATAAAAGGTTTAAGAACCATCCATAGGAGCCTTCAATGAGGGCTTCTTTTTTCGTGCGGATTTGATTCGTTTGCCATCTTCTCGGTCCGAATTCTGGCTCTTCTGGCTTATCTTGTCCTGATTGTTCGTTAAAGTGTTGGTCCACATCGAGTTTGCGATTATCAAAGATCCATACCGTTGGTCGATGGTAATCGTGAATTTACTTTCTCCCGATAGTGTAAGTATGTGTTGATCCATTTGAATCCTCCTCTAATTCCTACATCAATAATCGTAACAGCTTGTCTTCGTTTATGCTACTTTATTATGATGATAATAGAAGAGAAAGGGCAACTTACTAAATAGGAGGTGGTAGTGTATGTTAACTGAGAATTTTGTAAGAGAAATGAAAAAAACAATTGAAGAAGTTCGTCTGCTTTCATCATCTGGGAATGTTGCTGATTACATACCTGCACTGAAAAAAAAGCGACCCGTCGATTGTTGCCTGCTCGATCTTTACAAAAGACGGGGCTTGTCATCGCTTTGGTGACGTCGGGACAACGTTTACGATTCAAAGCGTATCAAAAGTGTTGACGCTCGCATTAGCGATTGAAGATCGTGGGAAAGAGTATGTGTTTGAGCGCGTCGGTATGGAACCTACAGGGGATCCGTACTATTCAATGGCAAGGCTTGAGTTAACCGACCAATCAAAGCCACTTAACCCGATGATTAACGCCGGAGCACTGACGATTACATCCATGATTAAAGGCAATACAAAAGAAGAGAAGTTTGAGCGGATTTTGCATTTTATACGTGAACTTGCCGACGATGAAGACATTACGTACAACAAAGACGTTGCGCAAAGTGAATATGACACAACAGACAAAAATCGAGCGCTCGCTTATTATTTAAAGGCGAACAACATTCTAGAAGGCGACATTGATGAAGTGATTGATATTTATACGAAACAATGTTCAATTGAAATGAGTTGTTGTCACCTTGCTAGAATCGGTCAAGTGCTCGGCAACAGGGGATATAGTACACTACATGAAAGAGAGCTCGTCTCACCGAGAATTGCTCAACTCGTTAAGACGTTTATGGTAACGTGTGGCATGTATAACAGTTCAGGTCAATTAGCGATCGAAGCAGGCATTCCCTCAAAAAGTGGTGTGTCAGGTGCAATTTTAGGTACTTTACCTGGTGGCATTGGCATAGGCATCTACAGTCCGGCGTTAGATGAGAAGGGAAATAGCGTCGTAGGGATTGAACTTTTAAAGCGCATTTCACAAAATTACGATCTTAGCATTTTTTTAAGCGGTTACTTGTAGGATTCAACTTGCATTTTCTAGCTGTAGCCGATATGATGGTAAGAGAGTTCAAACTGGAGGGATGCATGTGCAGATGGAGACAGTGATGGACAGCAGAGAGCAGGCCTTCGCCATCCTAAAAGCAGATGCTGAGAAGATCAGGCAATTGATCGAAGTGCAGATGGATAACCTAACGATGCCGCAATGCCCATTGTATGAGGAAGTGCTCGATACACAGATGTATGGTTTGTCTCGTGAAATTGATTTTGCGATTCGATTGAATCTTATTGATGAGACAGCTGGAAAGAACATATTGTCAGAACTAGAACGTAAATTAGCCGCGTTACATGATGCAACTGTCGTGAATAAATAGAGCCATTCTATCTACATAGAATGGCTTTTTTTAGTGTTTTTACGAGTACATTCGACACAATCATGTGCCGATTAGTAGCCGACCTAGAAATGAACGTGATATGATATACATCTAGAACGAGAAATACATATTTGGTGGGAGGAACTTCGATGAGTAAATTAAAAACGATTTCTAAAGTACTCGTTGCAAACCGTGGAGAAATAGCGATTCGTATTTTTAGAGCTTGTACGGAGCTTGACATACGTACTGTTGCGGTGTACTCGAAAGAAGATTCAGGAGCGTTTCACCGTTATAAAGCAGATGAGCCTATTTAATAGGCGAAGATAAAAAGCCGATTGAGGCTTATTTAGATATTGAAGCGATGATAAAACTCGCGAAGCGAATCGGTGTGGATGCGATTCATCCAGGATATGGATTTCTAGCAGAGAATACAGAATTTGCGAAGCGATGTGAACAAGAAGGGATTGTATTCATAGGTCCAAAGTCAGAACACTTAGAAATGTTCGGTGACAAAATACGGGCACGTACAGCTGCAATTAACGCAAACATTCCAGTAATTCCAGGGAGTGACGGTGCGGTATTAAGTTTAGACGAAGTGGAAGCGTTTGCGAGCGAACACGGCTATCCGCTTATTATTAAAGCGAGTTTAGGCGGCGGAGGTCGCGGTATGCGGATTGTAAGGGAAGCGAAAGAGTTAAAAGAGTCGTATGATCGTGCCAAATCAGAGGCGCTAAGTGCATTTGGCAACGATGAAGTTTACGTTGAGAAATTAATTGAAAACCCTAAGCATATTGAAGTTCAAATTCTCGGTGATCATAGTGACAATATCTTGCATTTGTATGAGCGTGATTGTTCAGTCCAACGACGCCATCAGAAAGTCGTAGAAATTGCGCCGAGCATTAACTTAGAAGATGAGTTACGTGAACGAATTTGTGAATCAGCGGTGCAACTTGCGAAAAGTGTTAATTATTATAACGCAGGTACGGTCGAGTTTTTAGTAGGCGCTGATGGGGAATTTTATTTTATTGAAGTCAACCCGAGGATTCAAGTGGAACATACGATTACTGAAATGGTTACAGGCGTAGACATCGTTCATGCACAATTGTACATTGCAGACGGTGCAACGCTTTTCGGCAAAGAACTCGCGTTACCTAAACAAGATCAAGTTACGTTGCACGGTTTTGCGATTCAGTCGCGTGTGACGACAGAAGACCCTGAGAACGGCTTTATGCCAGATACGGGTAGAATTAATGCGTACCGTTCAAGTGGTGGATTTGGTGTGCGACTTGACGCTGGTAACGGTTTTCAAGGAGCGGTCATTAGTGCCCATTATGATTCGTTACTCGTAAAAGTTTCTACGTGGGCAACAACGTTTGAAGTTGCTGCACAGAAAATGCTCCGAAATTTACGAGAGTTTCGAATTAGAGGGATTAAAACGAATATTTCATTTTTAGAAAATGTCGTTACACACCCTTCATTTTTAAATGGGGAGTACAATACGTCATTTATTGATCAGACACCAGAATTGTTCGTATTTCCTAGAAAGAAAGACCGGGGAACGAAGATGTTGACGTTTATTGGTGAAACGATTGTGAATGGCTACCCAGATTTAGAAAAGCAGAAGAAGCCAATTTATTTGGCCCCTCGAATTCCAGAAGTTGATTTAACAAAGACTCCTAAAGCGGGAACGAAACAACGTCTTGATGAACTAGGAGCTGACGGATTTGTTGAGTGGCTTAAAAAAAAGAAGAGCGGACGCTAATTACAGATACGACGTATAGAGACGCGCACCAGTCACTTTTAGCTACACGTGTACGAACACACGACCTAAAAGCGATTGCTGATCAAACGGCGAGGCTCATGCCTGACTTATTCTCGCTAGAGTTGTGGGGAGGAGCAACGTACGATGTGTCGATGCGCTTCTTGCATGAAGACCCGTGGGAACGACTCGTCACGTTACGTGAAAAAATTCCAAACGTGATGTTCCAAATGTTGTTGCGTGGGGCTAATGCGGTCGGTTACAAAAACTACCCTGACAATGTTATCGAAGAGTTTGTGAAGAAATCAGCAGAAGCGGGCATTGATGTGTTCCGTGTGTTTGATTCATTAAACTGGCTAGAAGGAATGAAACCTGCAATTAAAGCCGTTCGAGAGAGTGGTAAACTCGCCGAAGCTGCGATTTGTTATTCAGGAGATTTACTCGAAGGGAAACAAACGAAATACAACTTGAATTATTATTTAAACCTTGCCAAAGAACTGGAGCGTGAAGGCGCACATATTTTGGCGATTAAAGATATGGCAGGTCTTTTGAAACCAGAAGCTGCGTTTCAATTGATCGGAGAACTAAAATCAGCAACTTCGCTGCCAATTCATTTGCATATGCATGATACGAGCGGAAATGGGGTATTTACGTATAGCCGGGCAATCGATGCAGGTGTCGACGTTGTTGATACGGCCATTAGTTCGATGGCAGGCTCAACATCACAACCGAGTATGGAAAGTCTCTATTATGCCTTGAAGGGTACGAACAAAGAACCTCAAATGAATGTGACAGATGTGAAAAAACTCACGGGATACTGGGAAGACGTCCGTCATTATTACAAAGGCTTTGAGAATGGTTTGCTCGCGCCTCATCCTGAGATTTATGAACATGAAATGCCAGGCGGACAGTATAGCAATTTGCAACAGCAAGCAAAAGCAGTCGGTTTGAAAAATCAATGGGATCACGTGAAAGACATGTATAAGCGAGTCAATGAAATGTTTGGCGATATTGTAAAAGTGACGCCTTCTTCGAAAGTTGTTGGAGACATGGCACTTTACATGGTCAAAAACGAGCTAACAGAAAAAGACATTTTTGAAAAAGGAGAGTCGCTTGATTTTCCGGAATCAGTGATTGAACTTTTCAGAGGTGAAATCGGACAACCTCACGGTGGATTTCCAGAAGAGCTTCAGAAGATCATCTTAAAAAACCGTGAACCACTAAAAGATCGTCCAGGAAAACATATGGACCCGGTTGATTTTGAACAAGTAGAAAAAGAACTGTTCGAGTCACTGGAACGAGAAGTAACGGCGCATGACGTATTAAATCATACGATGTATCCGAAAGTATTTGAGGAATTTGAGCAGTTTAGAAGTCGATTTGGGGATGTATCGGTTCTTGATACTGGCACGTTCTTTTACGGGCTTCGTTTAGGTGAAGAGATTGAAGTCGTCATTGAAGAAGGAAAGACGTTAATCGTTAAATTGATTTCAGTATCAGAGCCAAACGAAAAAGCAGACCGAATTGTTTATTACGAATTAAATGGCCAACCACGTGAAGTCGTGATTAAAGATCGTAGTATTAAAACGAACGTCAGAGAAAAAGCTAAGGCTGACAAGAAAAACCCTGCACATATCGCAGCAACGATGCCAGGGACCATTTTAAACGTGATCGTAAAAGAAGGTGAAGATGTGAAAAAAGGTGATCACCTGATTATTACTGAGGCGATGAAGATGGAGACAACAGTACAAGCTCCAAAGGACGGCAGAATTAAATCGGTTCATATAAGCAACAATGAAGCGATTGAAGCAGGTGATTTACTGCTAGAGTTCGAGAGCTAACAAAGGAGTAGTTAATGGAGATCCGTAGGTTAAATGACAATGAAATAGACCAAGTCATTGAACTTGGTGAATTTGCTTTCCAAGGTAACTTTTCAAAGGAAGATCGAGAAGATATACGCTCTCGTATTGAACCTTCAAACATTTGGGGCGCTTTTGAAGGTGAGCGACTCGCATCAAAAGTGTCAATGTTACCGATGAACGTATACGTTCAAGGCGTAGCGATGAAAGCTTGCGGGGTTACAGGCGTATCGACGTGGCCAGAGCATCGTCGAGGAGGACTCGTTCGTACATTAATAAAACATGCGCTGACGGATATGGTAGAGAAAGGACAAACGCTTTCTCTACTTGATCCCTTTTCTGTCGGCTATTACAGAAAATTCGGTTGGGAACTGTATTGTGATCACTCGACCGCTGTGTTTACGAGTAAAGAACAATTTCCAAAACCATCAAAAGACGGTACTGGAAGTTTTGATCACGTTACAAAAGAAAATTGGCAAAGGCTGCAAGATGTCTATCAGCAATTAGCGACACGTTACACCGGGATGATTAATCGGGATGAATGGTGGTGGTTAAACCGTAAGTTTAATCATTTCACTAAAACATATCGTGCGATCATTTACGTAGACCAGCATGGTGAAGACCGAGGCTATCTTTTTTTATAAGATAAAAGAAAATGAACTTGTCGTGCCAGAGTTTGTTGCGTTGAACGAAGAAGCCTATGAACAGCTATGGCGATTTATTGCAGACCATGATTCGATGGCAAAGACGATAAAAGTGCGACAATTATCGCAAACACCGTGGCAATTTTATTTGGATAACCCTCAAGTGAAAGAAGAGCGTAAGCCATTTTTCATGGCACGTATTGTGGATGCGCAGCGGTTTTTAGAGCAGTACCCATTTCAGTTAGAAGATGGTGAAAGTGTGACGTTTGCGATTACGGATGAGTTTGCTGAGTGGAACAATGGCAATTATCATGTAGAACGCACACATGTTGAAACATTAGCTGATGCGCGAAGTGATGCAATCACTGTAGATATTCGTACACTCGTGCCATTGTTATTTCGATATATCGACCTTTCAATTCTTAGAGAACGTGGGCAACTATCAATCAGTGATGATACTGCACAGTTGTTAGAGCGGGCAATACCGAAGTATAAGCCGAACTTGTTGGATGCATTCTAAAAAACAAAAAGCCCTCGATCGAGGGCTTTTTGTTAATAAGCAGGTCGTCTTACAATAATTGTAGCGATGTAGCAAATCATCGTAAACATAATCGAAACGACGAGTGAATGAATGAGTGCAAACGTCATGTATTGATCTGGGAAGTAAACAATTAAAATCCCAGCAGTAGCTTGAATGAGGACGAGAGCAACGACTGTCCACGCACTAATGGATAATGTTTTACTTTCACTCTTAAACTTCATCGCTTTGATCGCTAAAATTACGAGTAGAACGACAAGTAAGATTGCCGCAGAGCGGTGAATGATTTGGACGAGTGCCTGAAAATTAATCGACGATGAAAGTGGATCGCAATTAGGGAAGCTCGTACAACCGTAAGTTGAGCCGGTATGCTTTACGTAAGCACCAGTGTAAATGACCGCATAGGCGTAAACGAGTACACCAAATACGTAATTTCTAAAGCCTTTCGTGACTCGAGGCTGTGGTCGGTTGTCGTTCTCAAATGATAGAATCGTTAAGATGACAACAGTTGCTAGAGAAATGGCTGAAATACCAAAGTGCAATGCAAGGACGATATTCGAATGACCAAACACAACAGCAGCTGCACCCATCATCCCTTGGAAAACAATGAATAAGACGGCCATTAGCGCCCAGAACTTCGTTTCCTGAGTGTGACGTAACTTTCGCCACGACCAAATTGCCAAGATAATAACGAGCAACCCGACAATTCCTGAAACGAGACGGTGGCTATATTCGACAATTGTTGCAAATACCATGTTGCTTGGGAGAACTTCTCCAAAACATAATGGCCACGTTTCTCCGCAGCCGTCACCAGAATCGGTTTTCGTGACAATTGCACCTTGTAAAAGTACAATAATCATACCGATTGAAGTTAGAATCCCAAAAAAACTTCAAACCTCTGTTCAAGATGATCACCTTTTCATAAGTAGGGTAAAACCTGTTGACAAAACAATTAGAGTATGATTACGTAAAATAGGCTATTACGAGCGACATGTTTCGACACGTAAAGAACCACTCATGTAAATAGTAAAGAACTTTATCATCAGAAGTCAATTTACGTTCAGTGAACATTTAGTGGCAATTCATGTGAAATATTCATCAGATTGGTCATACTTGATGAAACCATTTTAATTTTAGGCTATAATAGCATTAAAATGATAACCTCTACGCTCTATATGACTTTTGTAGTAGACTGTAGTAGGTTTGATTGGTCCAAGTGAATTTACTTGATTGCCATTCTTACGATTTAAAGGGGGTGACACGGTTAGCGATAAACGGGGCTTTGCCGCTCTTGGTTGAGGAGTACTCGCTATGACGCTTCGCGTTCACAGATGGTGTGATCAAGTAGTTACATAATAATGATTGTACCGTTTTTGTCCGACAGAGAATGAATACGACTACTACCGTTTGTCAGTAACATCAACTTGTTTACAGTTGGTGTGACCGTATAGCGCTCACTTTAGATGTGTAAGTTGTACGTTTCCTCAGTAGATTTAACCGGCAATTGTAATTCGTTTTTGGACCACGCTCGTCACTGTAAGACGGGCTAAAACATGCTGTATGTACTTGGATGCCCCTTCGGATGACTTCGTATAACAATAAGCGTTCCTAGTGTTCGTTTTATTTATACGGAGGATTAAGTCTGATGTGAATTCGATCATGTTTTTACATGAATTTACGAGTCAACGGTTACACTTGTATTATCAGCAACAGAAAGAAAGTGGGGTTTAATCACTCATGAATGGTTTGAGAAGACTTTTCAAGTTTGCGCCGTTTATGGCAGTCTTCCTTTTCTTGGCAGGCTGTGGTGAGCGAAGATTGACGGCTTTAGACCCAATGGGTCCTCAGTCGCAATGGATTTATGACAACATGATTTTAAGTCTTTACGTCATGGCGATCGTTATTATTGTCGTCTTCGTACTGTTCTTTATCGTAGTTGTTCGTTTCCGTCATAAAGAAGGAGACAATGAATACCCTGAACAAGTTCACGGAAGTACAAAGCTAGAAGTGGCTTGGACAGTTATTCCGCTATTTTTATTAGCTATTTTAGCTGTACCTACAGTAACTGGACAATTTTACTTATCAAACACTGGTCTTGAAGCTCAAGAAGCTGAAAACGAAGAAGAGGTTGATGAAGAAGAATTGGACGCTGAAAGTGCTGAAGAGCTCGGCGACGATGTCATGAAGATTACAGCGACTGGACATCAATTCTGGTGGCAGTTTGATTATGACTTTGGCGATGACTCATTTACAGCAGGTAACGAAGTATACGTACCTGTTGACACGAAAGTTGCATTCGTTCTAGAAGCAGAAGACGTAATGCACTCATTCTGGGTACCTGCACTTGCGGGTAAAGTCGATAACATTCCTGGAATTGAGAACTACATGTGGCTTGAAGCGAGTGAGCCAGGTGTATACAAAGGAAAATGTGCAGAGCTTTGTGGTCCGTCACACGCGCTAATGGACTTCAGACTGATCGCTCTTGAGCAAGATGAGTTCGACGAGTGGGCAACTGCAATGCAAGAAGAAGAAGAAGCTCCAACTGAATCACTTGCAAACGAAGGTCGTGAAATCTTTGAAGAGCAAAGCTGCTTGCAATGTCACGCAGTAGATGGAGATGGAGGCGCAATGTCCATCACTTGCGAACTTTGGAGATCGTGAGACAATCGCGAACTACCTTGACGTGACTGATGAGAACTTGAAAGCTTGGATTCAAGATCCTCAATCATTAAAGCAAGGGAACAACATGCCTGCTTATCCAGATTTAAGCGATGAAGAGCTTGACGCCCTTGTAGCTTATTTAAATCAGTTAGAGAAGTTAGACCCTGAAACGAAAGAAGGGCTTGAGCGAGACTAATCGCTTAAGGGTATGCATAAAGGAGGCTAATCCACGTGGTAAGAGAGGCTACAAACACGCTCCAAAAGAGTGTGCTTTGGGATTGGTTGACGACTGTCGACCATAAAAAGCTGGCCGTCTTATATCTCATCTCGGGTACGTTGTTCTTCTTAAAAGCCGGCCTAATGGCAGTCTTTATGAGAATTCAATTGATGTTCCCGATGAATGACTTTTTAAGTGGTCAGACATTTAATGAATTTATTACGATGCATGGTACGATCATGCTATTCTTAGCAGCAACACCATTATTATTTGCGTTTATGAACTACATCGTGCCACTGCAAATCGGTGCACGAGACGTAGCATTTCCGTTCGTGAACGCCCTCGGTTTCTGGTTGTTCTTCTTCGGGGGAATACTCGTAAGTTTGAGTTGGTTCTTCGGAGGAGCACCAGATGCAGGGTGGACGTCGTACGTTCCGCTCGCAAGCCGTGATTACGGTGGACTTGGAATTGACTTCTACGTACTCGGTTTACAAGTGTCCGGTATTGGTACACTCGTATCGGGGATTAACTTTATCGTAACGATCATCAACATGCGTGCACCTGGTATGACGATGATGCGTATGCCACTTTTCTGTTGGACGACGCTCGTTACATCAATCTTAATCGTATTTGCATTTACACCACTTGCAGCTGGTCTTGCACTTCTTATGTTAGACCGTATGTTTGATGGTATGTTCTTTATCCCTGGTGAGGGTGGTAATGTTGTCATTTGGCAACACATCTTCTGGATCTTCGGACACCCGGAAGTATACATTCTCGTATTACCAGCGTTCGGTATGATTTCTGAAATTATCCCGACATTCTCTAAGAAACGTCTTTTCGGTTATACAGCAATGGTCTTTGCAACACTAATCATCGGTTTCCTCGGTTTCATGGTATGGATGCACCACATGTTTACCGTCGGAATTGGTCCGATTGCAAACTCTGTGTTTGCGATTGCAACGATGATTATCGGTATACCTACCGGTATTAAGATCTTTAACTGGCTCTTTACGATGTGGGGCGGTAAGCTCACATTTAATACGGCAATGCTTTGTGCATCGTCATTCGTACCGACGTTCGTACTCGGTGGTGTAACAGGGGTTATGCTTGCAATGGCACCAGTTGACCACTTGTACCACGATACGTATTTCGTTGTTGCCCACTTCCACTACATCATATTAGGTGGTATCGTTCTTGGACTCATCGGTGCAACGTTCTACTGGTATCCGAAGATGTTCGGTCATAAGCTTAATGAAACATTAGGTAAAATTATGTTCTGGATGTTCTATGTTGGTTTCCATTTAACATTCTTCGTTCAACACATTCTTGGACTGATCGGTATGCCACGTCGTGTGTATACATACCTTGAAGGTCAAGGGATGGAATCGATGAACATGATCTCTACGATTGGTGCATTTGTCATGAGTGCGGCAATTATCTTGCTCGTGGTTAACGTTGTATATTCTGCAATGAAATCACCTCGCGAAGGTGGAGATCCTTGGGATGGTCGTACACTTGAGTGGGCGACACCAACACCAGTACCTGAATACAACTTTGCTCAAACACCACAAGTTCGTTCTCTTGATCCATTATTCTATGAAAAGATTCATGGTGATGGAACGATGAAGCCAGCAGAGCCAATTGGTGACATTCACATGCCAAACGGTTCAATCTATCCGTTTACGATTAGTCTTGGACTATTCTTCGCCGGATTTGGTTTTATTATGTTAAACATGGAAAATGCGATTATTAGTCCTTGGATTGTAATTGCTGTCGGTGGAATTATTACATTCGGCTCAATGGCCTTGCATTCTGTGAAAGAAGACCACGGTTATCATATTTCGAAAGAAACCGTTGAGCAGATGGAGAAAGAGGTGGGAACGAATGGCTGAAACAACTGATTTATCCAAAGGACTTCCTTCCCACCCGGAAAAGGCAACCTTAGAAGGCAAGAACAAGTTTCTTGGCTTCTGGGTCTTCCTTGCCGGTGAAACAACGATGTTTGCCACGTTCTTTGGAACGTACTTAGGTTTACGTAACGGAACAGGATCTGGTCCGGAAGCGGCGGATATATTCTCACTGCCACTCGTCTTTATTATGACGATGATTCTTCTTACAAGCTCGTTAACGAGTGTGTTCGCAATGTTTGCGATGAAGAAAAATCAATTTAAGAAGATGAAGATTTGGATGTGGGTGACAGTTGCTCTCGGTACTGCATTCTTAGGTTTTGAGATCTATGAGTTTGTGGAATATGTACATTATGGACTTGGTTTTACGACGAGTGCATTTGCATCATCTTTCTATGCGCTAGTAGGTTTGCACGGAGCCCACGTATTGTTCGGTTTATGTTGGATCAGTTTACTATTAATCCGTTACAACAAATCGGGAATTACGCTTACGAATGCTCCAAAGTTTTACGTAGCTAGTCTTTACTGGCACTTTATCGACGTCGTGTGGATTTTCATCTTCACGGTTGTCTACCTAATGGGAATCGGAGGTTGATCATAAATGGGTGAAAATTTATCTCAACCGTTTGAGAAAAGCTCAATGACTCCTGAAGAAATTAGAAAGATTAATCGGGAGCAACGAATTCAAACGATTGCATTTGGTTTTATGATCGCAATCACACTACTTGCATTTATTGCTGTTGGTGCTGATGTCGTTCCAGGATCATTTGCGATTCCGTTTATTCTAGGTTTAGCAGGGATCCAGTTGTTTTTACAACTGTACTATTTCATGCACTTAAAGGATAAAGACCACGGTTGGCCGAATACGTTTATTGTGTCCGGAATCGTACTCGTTATTCCTACGATTGTTGCGTTAATGCTTCTAATCGGTGTGACGAAATATTAAGTGACAAGAAAGAGCGGCCGAATTCGGTCGCTCTTTTGTCATATAATCGTCAAGGAGACGTTTTGAGTGTGAGTAGTCGTTGCAGTATAATGGAAACGACAGGAGGTTGTTTTCTTTGGGAAACGCAGATTATGTACCGAAAACAAACAAAAATTACACGTGGATTGTCGTCACGCTAACCATCGTTATTAATGGTTTAATCGCTCTATTGTTTTTTTATGGACGGGCTAGGCGCGGACGCGTCGTTTGATGTGACGATTTTACCGATGATGAATGCGATCTACAATAGCTTTACGACGGTGTTCTTACTTGCGGCACTCTTTGCAATCATAAAGCGCAACGTAAAAGTACATCGCCGGTTTATTTATGCAGCGTTAACAACAACAACGCTATTCCTCGTAACGTATGTGGCACACCATTTACTTGCAGACTCTACACTTACGGTGGAGAAGGAATTATGGCGGGGATTTATTACTTTATTCTACTTACACACATTCCACTTGCGGCTATTATCGTACCGCTCGTACTGTTTTCAGTCATCTGGGGAATGACAAATCAAGTAACAAAGCATAAGAAAATTGTTCGTTGGACGATGCCACTATGGCTTTATGTGAGTATTACAGGGGTACTAATCTACATTATGATCTCACCTTATTACGGGTAATGACAAAAAGCGGCTACGCAATTCATGCGTGGCCGCTTTTTTCGTAAAAAGAAAAACAGCTGAGTATACAGCTGTCTTAACGGTTTAGAAGTCTTTCAATCCTTCTTCAACGCCTTGAAGTTTAGACTTCACTTTTGATACGATTTTGTCTGGGAATTCTTCATCGTACTCGACACCGTGTGGGTAATAATGTCTACCGAGAATCGGTGTCATTAATTTCACGACAGTATCTTCCCCTGGAATATCTCCGTCGATTGCGTAGGCAGGTACTCGTAAGAAGTACGTTGCACCTTCGCGTTCGTCTTTCATTTCATAATCAAAGGTAACACGTTCGTAATCCCATTGTTCTGCGTGGATAAATCCGTGCTTGTCCATGACTGGAAGCAAGTTTCCAAATTTCAATTCTTTGTCTGGAAAGTTGAAGTCTGTTATTTTCATCCCGTTCCCTCCTAAAAGGCTCAATCCAATCTTTATTTTATAGAAAAACGCTTAAATATGCAATTGCTAGCATAAGGAATTTTGATGAACATAGACAAGAGTGGATGCGTAATGTAAAAGCAAAAGGAGGGGGTATCATGCCAGATGAGCACATGGACCCTTCGGTGATTGATTTTAAGGCATTTATCAAAAATCATCCAGGGTTAATTCAGGAAGTCCGTGAAGGACGCCGTTCATGGAATGGGTTATATCAAGATTGGAGTATCTTAGGATCAGACGATCAAAGCTGGCAAGGATTTGCGCGTACCGCAGCAGCTCCAACTGAACAAGTAGGAGTAGGCGCCAATCAAGAACAAGCAGCTGCCAGTGCAGATGGAAGAGGAGCTGCGAGCAATTTACAAGGCTTACTTGATAACAACCCAACCGTTGCCTCTGTCGTCTCAAAACTCGGTCAAATGAACGTAAACGAGCTTCAAGGTTATTTAGGTCAATTTAGTGGTGTGATGAACAACGTGCAACAACTGATGGGGCAGTTCCAAAATACAGGTGCTCCAGTTCGTAGTAGCACGAGGGATAATCCGTTTTCCTTTAGAGGGTTTTAAAAGGCGGTTGATACGATGAGAAGTGACGTAATGGAATACATTCGGAGTCGTCCAGATCTTAAGCGCTATTTACGTGCAGAACCGACATGGTACCGTAAGCTCGCACGGCATCCTGAACAGCTCGTTGACATGGAGAAAGAAGCGAAAGTATTCAACGGTCAAACGTGGCCCCAACGAGTAGCTAAAGTAAACCAAGGACTTGGGATGACGATGAGTTTGTTAAGCATGTTCCGTAGGTAGCATAGTTTTAGACCTTCTTTGGCATAATAAGACAAAGGAGGTCGTTTTTATGTCCGTATGGATGATTATGTTACTCATGTCACCTTTCGTGCAAAGCGATATAACGATTGAACCGTTGCCAGCCATTCAAGAAGTGTCTACTGAGAATACTGAAACAAAAATACAAACGCACCAAATTGGGAGTACGATTTACGTTGAAACGTACGTCCCTGAAGTGACGTTTAATCGTCATGATGAGGAACGTCCAAAAGGCTATTTCATCGTCACTCTTGATGGGGAAAAAGAAAAAGTCGAGCAAGCCGCGTTTATGCTTAAGGACGTTCCGAGTGGGAAGCACCAATTAGTCATCGAACTCTATGATGAAAAAGGTTCGTTACTACATGAATATGAGGAAACCATTCAATTGTAACTCTACGCATGTTATACTGGGGTTTGGAGGTGTTTTACAGTGCAAAGTGTCGTATCAACACCTGTTGACCTGTTGGATGTTTCCGAAGAACTTTCTTTTATGATCACTCGTAGTGATGTGTACACTACTTATCTCGATACAAAAAGAGAAATGAACGAAGATGCTTATGCAACGTCTTGTATCGTAGCCTTTAATGATGAAAAGGTGCGTTTTGAAGAAGTTCAACGGTTTGGTAAATACCATCCAGATTATCATACAGTAACGAAAGCTATGCGACTAGCAAAGCGCGAAATGGACATGTGTGAAACAGTCGCTGCATTTCGAAAAGCAGAACGGGACTTAGAGAAGTTGTTATCTTCGATTGGTGAGCTACTGGCAAGCTCAGTGTCGCCGTTTATTAAAGTTCCTTCTTCAAATCCTTACTTTGACTCTTCGTCTTGTAGTGGGGGATGTGGATCAGGTGGGAGCTGTAGCTGTAGTTGATTCCATAAAAAAGCTATTAAGAACAGTTGATTCTTAATAGCTTTTCTTTATTGCAAATATCTGTGAACCAAGGCGAGAATTGATCGTCTCGTTAAAATTCCGACGAAGGCATCGTCATCGTCAACAATACATATGAACGGATGATTAATTGACGTCGTTAATGCTTTTTGGAATGTAGCGTCCGTGCGTAATCGTGGGATGTTTTTGTTCATGGCCGTCTCCACAGTAATATCATGAAGACGCTCCATCTCCAATTGCTCTAAACCGAGAATAGAGTCTAAGATTTCTGTTTTACTAATCTGACCTTTTACTCGGTAGTCACGATCAAGTACAGGTACGGCTGTATATCCCGATTTAATAAGAACAAGTAATGCATGATCAAGTCGGTTCTCTAGTTGAACGTGTGCAACTTTTTCGTGAGAGACGATTAGATCATTAATTTCTTTCGTCATCAGTTGACGATTTTTCAAAACGTTGAGCGTCATAGCATCAGATCCCCTTACGAGTGAAGAAAAATTAACACATTACTTTTACAATCTTATGTATTATCGTAGAAGTTCCTTGAAAAATTGTCAAGAAATGAACGACGGTTCACGGTCTTAATAAAGGATATTCCTAGATTCTAATTAAGAATCTAAGTATAATAAAAGAAGATATAGGAACGAAAGGGATTGTATATGAAACGCAAGGATAAAAAAATTGTCATTACGCTATTATCTGTTGTTGCAATTCTTATCATCGGTGGAATGTTTGTGCCAATCAGCGTGAGTGCCCCGAGTGATACTCGCACGATCCTTGATCATACGACACAAACGTATGCAGCTCCTTCGTGTTTTGATGAAGCAGAAATGACGAACTTCCTTCAAGAGACGACGTTTGGCCATGCCAAATCGTTGGATTATGATGCAGAGTCTTCATGCTCCACTGATTTTTACACTCAATCAGACGTCCCCATCTTTTTCGCGATGCTGCAATTATTTGGACTAGGAGAACAACAATGGTCGGAAGAAGACCGTCTATAGCTATGAATGTACACCAAGAAAAAGGGAGAGAGAGTAAATGAAAGTTGTAAAATTTGGCGGAACATCAGTGGCGAGTGGGCCACAAATTGAAAAGCTCACGAATATCGTACAAGAAGATGCTGAACGAAGAATTATTGTCGTTTCAGCGCCGGGAAAACGAACGAAAGACGACATTAAAGTAACCGACATGCTGATTGACTTAGGTGAGAAGTGTATTAAAGGTCAATCAACAGACGATGCGCTGGCAGCAGTGATTGAGCGCTATCAATCGATTGCAAAAGAGCTCGCATTGCCAAGTGAAGCAATTGAAGAAGTAGAACAAGATCTTCACGCTCGCGTTGACTTTTATAGCAAAGCGGACAATGATGATCAATTTATGGATCAAATGAAAGCCGCAGGCGAGGATAATAATGCGAAACTAATCGCAGCTCACTTTTCGAATGTAGGCATTGATGCAGTTTATATGAATCCGAAAGTAGCTGGACTTCTCGTTGAAGGCGAACCTGGGGACGCCAGTGTGATTCCAGAAGCTTACGAACAATTAAAAGCATTACGTGATGAAGAGCGCGTGATCGTATTCCCGGGCTTTTTCGGGTATACCGAGGATGGGATCTTAACGACATTCCCAAGAGGTGGTTCAGACATTACAGGTGCCATTGTAGCTGCTGGTGTAAAGGCCTCCCTTTATGAGAATTTCACAGATGTTGATTCGGTTTATGTAGCAAATCCAAATGTCATTGAAAATCCAGAAGAGATTCACCATATGACGTACCGCGAAATGCGCGAGCTTTCGTATGCTGGTTTTTCAGTTTTTCATGATGTTGCGTTAATTCCAGCATTTCAACATGACGTTCCAGTAAGCATTAAGAATACGAATAACCCATCAAGTGAAGGGACATTAATTACCGCTCGTCGTAAAGAAGAGAATACGTACTTCCCTGTCACTGGGATCGCTGCTGATAAAGGGTTTAGTATTATTTACGTTCGAAAGTATTTAATGAACCGCGAGATTGGATTTGGACGTAGGCTTTTAGAAATGGTTGAAGAAGAAGGCCTATCTTATGAACATTTACCTTCTGGAATTGATGATACGTCGGTCATCATAAGAACATCTCAGTTTTCCATTGATAGCGAGAATCGCCTTATTAATCGCATTCAAAATGAACTCGGTGTCGATGACTGCTACATTGAGCACGGGTTTGCGATGTTAATGGTTGTAGGAGAAGGCATGCATGAGACCGTTGGTCTAGCTTCAAGAGCAACTCAAGCGATATCAAGTGCAGGCGTTAACTTAGAAATGATTAATCAAGGTTCTTCAGAAGTATCGCTTACATTTGGAGTAAAAGAGCGTGAAGCCGATGATGCACTACAAGCATTATACAAAGAGTTCTTCGCTAAAGTAACCCAATAACAAAAAACTCGGATCCTATTTTGGATCCGAGTTTTTTATGTCTCGAAGCATTTGTTTTACTTCTTGTAATTCGTTTTGAAGCTTTTGATAGTCTGTTTCTTCGGTGCTATGTTTTGCGGTGTCTTCTTCGTTTGCTTTTTCAACGTTGTTTACGATAACCCCGATGAATAAGTTAAAGATAATAAACGTACCGACTAAAACGAACGCAATAAAGTAAATCCAACTCCACGGCTCAATCTCTAAAATCGGTCGCATTACCGCTTCTGTCCATGAATCTAACGTTACAATTTGGAAGAGCGTCAATATAGAGCGCCCGAGGCTTCCGAAATACTCCGGAGAAATTGATGCAAATAACATCGTACCGATGACAGCAAAGATGTAAAAGACGAGACTCATTAAAAACATAATGTTGAAGAGGGAAGGGATCGTGCGCATAAGTGCATCAAGAGTCTTCGTAATGACGGAATGACAGAGATCGCACGAAGCACTCGAAGTACACGAAGCACTCGGAGAACCGTCACGAAGTGTGCACCTGCAAACAGGTGACCGGCTAAGATAATCAAGAAGTCAAACCAGTTCCAACCGCTCTTGAAAAAAAGTATAAAATGGGACGCTTGAAATGAGTCGTAACACAATTTCAACGGTGAAAATCCAAAGCAACACACGGTCAGCAATGTAGAACCATTCTTGATAAGGAATGTACAGTTCTGGGTACGTTTCAAGACCGACGATAACCGCATTAACAAAGATAAAGAGCATCACGACAATCGTAAAAAAAGCGATGCTCAACGAAGTCTTGAAGTTTGAGGCGCCAATGTTTATCTGAGCTCACGTATCACTTAACCTCCGATTGAAGTATGATCCACATCGTAGTCGCCAAGTTGCTTTGATCGACCGATGGCCGCATCGGCACCTTTAGCAATGTGTTCTTTCACTTGAAACATTTCGAGATGCTTAAATGCTGCTTCAGTCGTCCCGCCAGGGCTCATCACTTCTTTATAGAGCTCTTTTGGTGTTTGTTCAGTGTGACTAAAGCGAGTGGCAGCACCGATCATCGTCTGAACGATTAATCGTTTCGCTTCATCAGAACCAATCCCGGCGCGTTCTGCTGATTCCATCAAGCCTTCAATAACATAGTACATGTACGCAGGACCACTACCAGAAATGCCGGTAACGGCATCCATTTGTGTCTCCGTTACCGTCGTTACAGTACCGACGTGTAAAAACAACGATCGTGCAAGTTCAACGTCTTCATCCGTTGCATATTCACCTTTACAAATCGCAGTTGCTGATTGCATGACCGTTGCGGAAGTGTTTGGCATGGCTCGTATCACGGCATTTTTCGTACCGAGTAATGAGGAAATATAGTCCGTTTTTGTTCCTGCAAGTACAGAATAAAATACATGATGTTTCGTTACAAAAGGTCGTAGTTGAATGATCGCAGATTCAATGTCTTTTGGTTTCATTGCCAGCACGACAACATCACTTTCGTTCATTGCTTCTTTAACATCGGTTAATGTTTCGATCTCATAGCGTTCTTTCATATACGCTAAGCGTTCTTGATTGGATTTATTCATCGCTTTGATCGTCGTTTGTTTCGTTTGATCAGTCGCACGTACACCAGCGATGATCGCTTCAGCCATAGCCCCGGCTCCAACAAACAACAGATTAGGTTTCATGACTATATTGAACTCCTTTCGTTTGTCCACTTCCTTGGATGACGTACTTGTTCGTTGTGAGTGCTTCAAGGCCAAGAGGTCCTCTTGCATGAAGCTTCTGCGTACTAATGCCAATCTCTGCACCGAATCCGAATTCTCCACCATCCGTAAAGCGGGTCGAAGCGTTATGGTACACAGCAGCTGAGTCAATCAATTGTTGGAAACGCTCGACGATCGCTTCGTTGTTCGAGACAATCGATTCTGAATGATGACTACTATACTGATCAATGTGACGGATCGCTTCTCCGCTATCGTTAACGGTTTTCATTGCAACGACGTAATCAAGAAACTCCGTTTCAAAGTGTTCTTCGGTGACAGGTAAGACGTTTTCGTTTAAAGTTTGCAACGTGTCATCACCATAGATGGTCACGCCTTTATCAATTAACGCGTGAATCAAGTCATGACCGTGAAGGGTCGCCCATTCACGATCTACGAGAATGGTTTCGACTGAATTACAGACAGAAGGACGGTCGGTTTTGCTATCGATGGCAATGTCAATGGCCATTTGTTTATCGGCTGTTCCTTCAATATAAAGGTGGCAGTTGCCTTCTCCAGTTTCAATCACAGGGACGATTGATTGACGGAGAACGGTTTGGATCAGTGAGGCACTTCCTCTCGGGATCATCACGTCGACAAGTCCTCGTAATTGACCGAGTTCATTCACACTCTCCCTTGAATCTGGAGAGATGAGTTGAACGATGTCTCGGGATAAGCTTGCTTTCGTAAGGGCATCTTGCATCACCGTTACGAGCACTTCATTTGAACGTTTCGCTGATGAACTTCCTCTTAGTAAACAAGCGTTACCTGCTTTTAGACAAAGGCTTCCTGCGTCAATTGTGACATTTGGGCGGGCTTCATACACCATTGCTATAACGCCTAACGGAGAGCGGACGTTTTTAATGACGAGTCCGTCTTCTCGTGTCCACGATTGTTCGTTTTCTTTTCGTAATGGGTCCGGTTGTCAATAAGAGTAAATAACCCTTCTTTCATTGATTCAATTCGATCTGGCGTTAACGTTAAGCGATCAATTAATTCATTTGAGATTCCGTTTTGTACGGCATCATCGATGTCTTTTACGTTCGCATCATGAATGGCGTCTTTCGCTTCATCTAAACCTTGTGCAATCAGACGTAATACTTCATTTCTCTTTTCGAGGCTTGCGTTTGCAATAGCGTTACTCGCTCGTTTACAAGCGGTCGCTTGTTGTTTTGTTAGACTCATCAATCATCTGTCCTTTCTGATGGCTTACCCAATGATCTCTATGAATACAAACGATTGAAGTCTCGTTTGCTGTTCCTAATTCATTTGAAGACAATGAAGAACGACCTTTACCGACGAGTAACCCGTCACGGTCGTAGACTGCAATAATGGCTCCTTTTTCAAATGATGCTTCGACTTTTTTTAATTCCAACCGCTAGTAAGCTCTTGCCACGGTAGAGCATCGCATCCTTTGCTCCATCATCAATCATAATACGCCCTTCAATTTCTGAATGAAGACCAACCCATTGGCGGTTTTTCGTCCATGTATTCGGTTGACGCTCAACGTACGTTCCTTTGCCGTTTCCATTGACTGCTTGGATTAATTCTTCTTCACTTTCTGCACGACCGATGAACGTATTAATTCCTAACGATTGCGCTCGTTTTGCGGCTTCTAGCTTCGATTTCATACCACCAGTTCCAAGGCTTGATCGTTTGTCATCCATCTCATTGATAAATGAATCGGTAATGACAGTTAACTGCTCAATTCTTTTTGCGTCAGGTTGACTTGGATGGGCGTTATAAACGCATCAACATCCGTAAGTAGAAGCAGTTGATCGGCGTTTAATAGACCAGCAACAAGACTTGAAAGCCAGTCATTATCACCAAACGTTAGTTCTTCAATGGCGATGGAATCATTTTCATTAATAATAGGAATGACTCGTCTTCTGAGAAGCTCAGCCAATGTTTGATAGGCATTGTTGTATTGCTCTTCGTGGGAAAACGTGCTTCTCGTTAATAACAATTGCGCTACAGCAATTGACTGTTTTAGAAACGCTTTCTCGTAAGCTTCCATTAACAACCCTTGGCCAACTGCTGCGGCTGCTTGTTTTTTGGCAGTCGTTGTTGGTCGTGTTCGGTAGCCGATTTTTTGAAAGCCTGCAGCAACGGCGCCTGAAGATATAAGAATAATCTCATACCCTCGTTGGTGTAATTCACCAATTGCACGACTATAGTGAATGATTCGTTCGTGAGCAATTCCACCATCACGCTTTGCCAGTGAGCTACTGCCAATTTTTATGACGATGCGTTTTGTGTTCATGTTAGTCACCTCAATCGAAAAAAAGCTCCTATTTCATCCGTATTAAGGACGAAATAGGAGCTTTTCCGCGGTACCACCTTGATTAACCACAGCGATGTGGTTCACTTGTACTCTTTATCGCAGAGTAGACGGTCAGCGGTTAACTGACTGCTCAAGGTAGGTTTCAAAGGAGTTAGTGGCGCGAAGGTTTCAGCGGGTGCTTCGCTCTCTGTAGCATAACGTCCTTTTACTTGTCCTGTCATCGCATTTCGATCATTAACGTACATATGAAAGTGAACATATAATATCATTTTCTCTATAGGCTTGCAAGCACAATGGCGTGAGGCTTCGTTGCTTTTTCTTGGAAAATGATTGATCTTCACTCTTGTTTTTGAACGAAGTCATGAGTACAAACGTTGGCAACGTTGTAACGGCGTTGTCACTAACTTGTTCCCATGATAAACTAATGGAATAACATTCCGGTTTTACCGTAAGGGGCGGTACGTATGTATCAACAAAGACAGGGACTAGTAGTCTGGGTACAATCGTTAAAACACGTCAGGCATTTACGCAAGTATGGACACGTCCAATACGTATCTAAGAAAATGAAATATGTTGTCTTATATTGCAATGTCGACGATGCCAACAGTGTATCCGAACAAATTGGACGATTGAATTTTGTCCACAACTTAGAATGGTCGGTTCGAAGGGAACTTGATTTGAATTTCGAAGATGACACTCAATTGGAAAGAACAAATGAACATTTGCATACTTAATGGCTTGAGTACTCATACTCAAGCTTCTTTTATACAAAAAAAAGCCGCGCGCCCTTATGGACACGCGGAGCCTGTTGTTATCGACAGGCAATGGGAGAGGAGAAACCGGAGGAAGCGCTTATGGGGAAACGTAAGCGTTCTCCGCGGTTACTTGCAACATGGGATCATGTTGCTAACTCTATCATGTCCGTAAACGTGCAAGAATATACAAACCGATGTGAATCTTTTTCTTGAATTGTCACTTTCAAGGTATGATAAACTAAAAGGGTTTTATGAATGCAAGATAGAAAGGAAGTTAATGATGCGTGTCATAGCAGGAGAACAGCGGGGGATGCGATTACAAGCTGTAAAAGGAAATACAACGAGGCCGACTGCTGATAAAGTTCGTGAGGCGTTATTTCATCGACTTGGACCTTACTTTGATGGAGGCATTGGTCTTGATCTTTATGGGGGTAGTGGAGCCATATCGATTGAGGCGATCAGTCGTGGAATGGAACGAATGCACATTGTAGAACTTTCAAAAGAAGCGATTACAACGATTACGAAAAATGCGAAACATTGCCGTGTCGACCAACGCTTAACGATTCAACAAGGACGTGCGCAATCAGTACTTAAACGTTTAAGCAGTGAACGTATCCAATTTGATTTTATTTATATCGATCCACCTTACAAACAGCAAATGATTGAAGAAGATATTCAAGCGATTGTAGACGGTACTCTCTTGCATCCAGATGGTGTAATTGTATGTGAACACGATTCGGGTGTCACGTTACCGAAAGTGATCGAGTCGCTTGAAACGGTTCATGAAAAACGCTACCGAGATACGACAATTACGATGTATCGAATGAGTGAAAGTGAGGAATAAGGATATGACGACGATCGCAGTTTATCCAGGCAGTTTTGACCCTGTTACGAATGGACATATTGATATTATTGAGCGCGGCGCAAAAGTTTTTGACGAAATTATCGTCGCTGTTTTAAACAATCAACGAAAAACACCATTGTTTTCAGTGGAAGAGCGTGTGCAATTGTTAGAAGAGTCGTTAACACATATTACCAACGTATCCGTTGACTCGTTTCAAGGTTTGCTCGTTGACTATGTGAAAGAGAAGAATGCAAGTGTCATTGTGAGAGGGTTACGAGCGGTTAGTGACTTTGAATATGAAATGCAAAACGCCTCAATTAATCGAAAATTAGAATCGTCAGTTGAGACGTTTTTCATGATGACAAATAACAATTACTCTTACTTAAGTTCAAGCATCGTAAAAGAAGTGGCTCGATATGGGCGAAATGCAGAAGACCTCGTGCCACCTCCAGTGGAGCGTGCGCTACGTGAAAAATATCAACGTTAACGATTCATGATCAGTCTTTGGTGCCAAATGACAATAGAGATGAGCAATGTAACGAGTGTAACGATCGGACCCCACGTGTAAAAGCCATCCATGAACGTTGCAAGGAAGTTTTGTGACGCGCCTCCAGACGCCGTTTCTTGCACACGGGTTGATACAGCCAATCAAATACGAAAAACGTTAACGTTGCAGCGAAGACACCTTGCATGACCCTTGCAAAAAAGAATGGTTTAAATCGAATATCCGTAGCCGCAAGAATGCTAGCAGCTTGTGCTTGAGCGGAAAATCCTGCAAATGCGAGTAAGAAACTAACGATGATGGCTTGCTCTTTTAGTGTTGCTCCTGTCGTTGTGCTGACGAGTTGACTACCAAGCGTCATTTCAAAAAGTCCTGAAATAATTGGTACGCTTAACTCAGTCGGAAATTGGAAAATCATTAATGCCAATGTCACGATCAGTGCCAACCATTGCGTAATGTGCAGCAAAGATAGAACTTCATTTAACACAGAGAATAGAATAATGAAACCACCGATCATTAATAGCGTCTGTACCGATGATTGAACGGCATCGCCAAGTTTTTGTCCGATCGGTCTCGTATCTTGAAGACGTTCTTCATGTAACATGTGAAAAGCTTCTTTTAAGGAAGGAAAACTTTTCTTTTTTTTGTCTCGTCTGTATGTGATTTCTTCCGTGGAATCGCATCATAATTCCGACGAGGACGTTGCCTCCGTAATGGGCAAACGCAAGAACAATTCCAAGAGCAGGGTCGTGAAAAAAACCGATCGCAATTGCCCCGAACAGAAATAGAGGGTTTGAAGAGTTTGTAAATGCAACGAGACGTTCAGCTTCAATTGTCGTGATTCGTTTGTCTTTCCAAAGGCGTGCGGTTAGTTTTGCACCTGCTGGGTAGCCACTGGCAAGTCCCATCGCCCATACAAAACCACCAGTGCCTGGCACACGAAATAACGGTCTCATTAATGGTTCCATATAGCGCCTAGAAAACTAACGACGCCAAAGGCGATGAGAAGCTCAGAAATTATAAAAAAAACGGTAGTAACGACGGAAAAACGACTTCCCACCAAATCGATAACCCTCGTAATGATGCATCCAATGAATGTTGAGGGAAGAGCATCAATGAGGCTGCCATTAAAAGTACAGAACAAGCTAGAAAAAGAGAATTCCATTTTGAAAGTGACAAAAGAACAGCCTCCTCATTGGTGGACTCAGGACAAGGCATTGTACTTTCATAGTTACGTTTCGTTCACAAAAATAGAACGAGCTCTCGTTTTCTTTTAAAATAAGGAATGAGTCTCGAAAGAACTGGTAAGCTATCATAGAAGTCATTTCTTTGGTATTAAACGGAGGAGTGAAATGTGGAACAACGAAAACCGAAAGTTGGTCTTGCTTTAGGTTCTGGCGGAGCGCGGGGAATTGCTCACGTCGGAGTCCTTGACGTATTTGAGAAAGAAAACATTCCGATTGATTATATTGCAGGCAGTAGTATGGGTTCACTTGTTGGTGCGCTATTTGCACTTGGGCATTCAGCGACTGATTTGGAAGAATTAGCATCTTTGTTTAAACGAAAGTACTTTGTTGATTTTACGGTTCCGAAAATGGGTCTCATCAATGGGAAGCGGATTGAAGAATTAATCTATATGCTCACTCAAGGCAAAAATATCGAAGACTTAGAGATCCCACTCTCCATCGTTACGACAGATTTGCAAAAAGGGAGATCAGTCATTCTAGATTCAGGTAGCATTTCAAAAGCCGTTCGAGCGAGCATTTCCATTCCTGGCATTTTTGTACCCGTACAATATGATGGGAAGATTCTCGTTGATGGTGGGATTGTCGATCGTGTACCGATTCAAGCGGTTCGCAATATGGGCGCAGATATCGTGATTGCGGTTGATGTTTCATTTTTTTCCAAAGGACCCACCGATCACGTCTATTTATGATGTCATAATGCAAAGTATGGAAATTATGGGAAGAGAGATCGTTGAAAGCAAATGGCTCCAAGCTGATGTGCTGATGCGACCGATTTTGAAGCAGCATAGTACTGTCGCTTTTCAAGAAATTGAAGCACTAGTTGAACAAGGAAGAGTAGAAGCCAGTCATTACGTAGAAGACATAAGGCGGCGCATATTAAATTGGGAGGAGAAGCGATGAGCGAGAAGAACAACCGAAGTAAACCTACAAAGACGCTGTGGATCATAGCAATTAGCTTACTCGCTGTACTTTTGATTCAACAGATCCCAATTGGTTATTATTATTCTCAACCTGGAGATGCCACTGGTCTTCAAGAAATCATTACGGTTGAAGGGGGTTCAGACCTTGAAGAGGGAGAGTTTTACTTAACGACAATTTTGCAAAGTAGAGCCAACCCCTTTTTATATTTATGGTCGTTTTTAAGCCCGTACCGCGTGTTAACACCAGAAGAGATGATTATGACTGAGAACGAAAGTGATGAAGAATACCATCATCGCCAAGTCGAATCGATGAGGCAATCTCAAGATGCTGCAAAAATTGCAGCCTACCGAGCAGCGGGAGCAAGTGTAGATATTAAAGAAAATGGGGTTTTTGTTACTCAGTTTGTTGATGGAATGGGTGCAGTAGATGTACTAGAAGCCGGTGATTTAATCGTTGGCGTTGATGAGCAAACGATTCTAAATTTCACAGAGTTAACCGAAGCATTGTCTGAGAAAACGGCAGGTGAAGAAGCGGCGTTAAGCGTCATTCGTGAAGGGGAACAAATACAAGTTGATGTTGAGATGCAATCATTCCCGAATGCAGGAGATGAAAATGGTCAGCCAGAGGATGCAGTCGGATTAGGGATTATCTATCCTGTTAATGACCGCACCGTGACATTTGATCCGGAAGTTACGATTGAAGCAGGAGCCATTGGTGGCCCTTCAGCAGGATTAATGTTTTCATTAGAAATCTATAATCAATTGCAAGAGGATGACATTACAAGGGGACTTAACGTAGCAGGCACAGGATCCATTGATGAAGACGGAAATGTTGGCAGAATCGGAGGCATTTCTCAAAAGGTAGTTGCTGCAGATCAAGCGGCATTGACATTTTCTTTGCGCCTAATGATGAAGAGCTTGGTGAACTTTCAAACTATCAACAAGCCAGAGAAGCAGCAGAAGACATCAATACCGACATGCAAGTCGTTCCAATTTCTACACTTCAAGAAGCGATTGACTATTTACGTTCTATCGCTTAAAACGATCGGTTTTTCATATTCGCGTTGGTAGAAGTCAGGGCGGATTGAAGTTGGTAAATAGCTCCAATAAGCAAATGCGGCTTTTTCATCGAGTCGCATTTGTGCGTTTTTTTGCCTCGGTGGACGGTCGTACAGTTGAAGCGTTGTTTCTTTCTTAATTTTGCTTAAATAAGCTTGTCCTGCCTTAGAAAATCCTAATAAACGAACCGCAGATGGTTGGCGATTCGCACCTAATGTGTCAGCCATGCTCGCTTTTGTCGTTTTTGTTAAAATGTGGACGAGTGTACGTTGAATTCGAACCCAGGTGTATCGCTTGGTTTTTACGAGATTCATAAACGATTGGAGCTGTCCGCTTTTTTTGCTGCGTCGACTAGCCGATATTCTAATCCTTCTTGAACGTCATAGTAAGAAGCAAGAACCGTGATGTCAGTCGTTAATAATTCATGTTGTAAGTACTTGTAATAGTCATCCCAAGACACGAGTGGATGCTCGTTTAGCACAGCGTAGGTTTCATTTGGCACGAAAGGGCGAATGTCTTCAAGTTCATCGTTTGACAGTGCACGTCTAATTGCAGTTGCGCTGGCGATTGAACTTTTTTTCTTCAAGGTCTTCGCTATGGTATCCACTTCCGGTGCGTTGAATCGTTTCAGGCTGAATTGACGCGTTTAATTCTCTTGCGGCTTTCACGTATTGATAACCTAGAATGTTATTCGGTTGACTTAAATCTGGGAATGTCGTAGGTGGTGTTAATTCAAGAAATGCTTCAGACTGTGCTCTAGGGTATGACGCTCCTTCATTCATGCGTTTTTTTACGTGCGATTCTAGCGTTTGTTCATGTTGTTGCATAAACAGATCTAATTCCATAAATGCATCGATATCACCGTATTCACTGCCAAAGTAAAACGAGTCGATGAGTAAGTCGTTAAGAATTGAAACGCTACCTCGTGCAAATAAGCTTGCATGTTGACTAGAATAAGCGTAGGGGAGTTCAACGACTAGATCAGCACCTGCATCAAGGGCTAGCTTTGTTCGCGTTTGTCGCGAATAACTTGCAGGTTCGCCGCGTTGTAAAAAATACCCACTCATGACACAAACGACGACGTCTGCTTTCGCATGTTTTTTTGAGGTTTGTAAATGATAGAGATGACCGTTATGAAAAGGGTTGTATTCCACGATAAGCCCAATTGCTTTCATAATTACCCTTCTTTCGTAATTTGAATGTGAAATCATCGTTCGCTTACAGTATAATGTAAAGAAAAAAATGTTGACAAACAAGCATAATGACAGCTATAATTACTTTTGTTGCTTTGAGGTGATAATTAATGCGCTGGACGATTCAACAACTTCTAACAAGCCGTAAAGATACGATCCCTTTCGAGAAGGATGTGAACGTATCTGAACTTGTAGAACGCGATCAAGAACTGCGTGATATCTCGCCTGTTCATATCAAAGGTTTTGTTCAGATTACTAGCCAGTATGCGACCTTTCAGTTTACAGCGACAGGTACGTTCGTGTTACCTTGCGCTCGCACGTTGGTCGATACAACGTCGCCATTTGAAATTGACATCATTGAGCGATTTCGAATTGATGGTTTGCCAGTAACTGATGATGAAGATGAAACGCTGCATGAACCGGAAAATGGTTATGTTGATCTTCTCCCATATATTAAGGAGAACATTCTACTTGTAATTCCAATTCGTGTCATTAATGAAGATGAAGACCTTAAAAAAGATGGACTAACATCTGGGAACGGTTGGGAATTAAGCGAAAAGCAAAGCAAAGAGAATGATGATGACCAAAACGCCATTGATCCCCGTTTGAAAGACTTAGCTAAGTATTTTCAAAACGATCAATAATGAAGATGATCATAGATGGTTGCGCGTAGCCTTCATGCATGTTGAAATGGATAATGTTTAAGGTAGTATCGATTTGTTAAAGGAGGTGGCAAGAGACATGGCAGTACCTAAAAGAAAAACATCTAGTACTCGTAAAAACAAACGCCGTACGCACGTAAAACTTGCTGTACCAGGTATGACAAAATGCCCGGAATGTGGAGAGCTTAAGCGTTCACACCGCGTATGTAAATCATGCGGAACGTACAAAGGTGAAAGTGTTGTAGAAGCGTAAACAGTAAGGAAGTCCCTTTATCAATATGATAGAGGGGCTTTTTTTTATTTCTCTTATGAATCATAGACTTACGAATTCTTGCATAAAAGTACATATCGGATTCTACTTACTATGAGGGTTGGAGGGATGGAAATGACAGCAATTCGTCAAGACGCATGGAGCCAAGAGGAAGATCAGTTACTAAGTGACCTCGTATTAGCTCACATTCGAGAAGGCAAAACACAATTACAAGCTTTTGAAGAGGTAGGCAGTCGCTTAAAGCGAACGGCAGCTGCGTGTGGCTTTCGCTGGAATGCGACCATTCGAAAGCAATATACGAAAGAAATTGAGGCTGCAAAAGAGAATCGTCATTATGAACAAGCGCATGCGGAAGTGGCAAGTGTAGCGGATGTAAATGTACCAACTAAAACAAGTTCTACGTTAAGTAGTATGAAAGATGTTATTGATTACTTGCAAACACTCGATGAATCAGAGTTGTACACAAAGCGGATCGAAAGTGAATTACAGAAAAAGCAATTAGAAAACGAAGCACTCGTCTCAAAGCTTACGAAAGTAGAACGAGAACTAAAAGCTGTTCAACATGATTACCAATCGTTTATCTCACTTCTAGAAAAAGCGAAAAGTCATTCGCGAATATAAAAAAGACGGGTCGCAATTATTGCGACTCGTCTTTTTGTAAGGTTTGTGCTTTTACATTAGATGGGTACCAAACGTAAGGGTTCTCTCCACGATCACGAATTTCATCGTAATGTACCGCATCAAATTTCATGTTTAGCCAAAACTGATCAGATCCTTGGCGTGCATTCGTTTTAACTGGATAACCAAATGATTTCGCGTGTTCAACGAGTGCTTTACCGAATCGTTGGTTACGATAAGGTTCAAGAACTTCGAGTTTCCAAAGCTCTAAGTATTTTTGTGCTGGGGAGAAATACAAGTCATAGGCCTTGTCAATCTCATATAAACACATTCTCGCTACGAGCCTGTCACCGATGTAAATGCCGAAAAAAAGGAGACTTGCTGTTATTTTCAATCATATCTTGCTCTAATTCTTCTTTCATAGAAAGTTCTTGGATTCCAACTTCCCGGAATGCTTTAAAATCCTCAAGTGTTTTGTAATTAATTCGGAGTTGCTCAATTTGTACGTCCAATGAAGTGCCTCCTTCGCTGTCTGTATTACAATTCTATACTACTATAAATTAACATTTTTGTCGTAGGTGACGACAAAAATCGTTGAAAGACAGTTAAGCATTTCTTGATTGGGTTATGCTAAACTGAGTAGTAGAGAATGGGCTGCGTACACCAAAAGAATAGACACCTTTGCTGCTGCTCGAAGGGAGTTGTAGCGAGACTTGACGATGATTACTTTACTTACAGTGCTTATTACTTTTCCGCTCGTCGTTTTTTTGTTACTATCAGTTTTGCTCGTACGTTTTATGAGCAATAAAACGAGGGCGTTAAAAATTGCTGCAGATTGTAGTGTGCCATTTTTCTTTTTTTGCAGTAATGATGATTTGGTATGAACTGTTTACGATCGGCTTTATTTGGATTGCCTTGGTATTTTTATTCATTGGTATGTGGTTAACATTTGCCCAGTGGAAGAAGTTCGGCGATCTTTACGGTAGAAAGTTATTTACAGCGATTTGGCGAACGTATTTTATCGTTTTAGTGCCGATGTATGTTACGTTGTTATGCATCGGAATCCTTTCGAGTGTAACTACATATTTCACAGCATAAGCTTGATGTGAACGCACGAACTCGTCAAGAAAGGTCGGGAATCATGACAATAGAAAGATATTCAATGAATTTGGATAAATGGTTGAGTGGATACGCAAGTGGCGATGATGAAGTTCAATGTTTGTTTGATTATCGACCGATCGGTCATTCAACCGAACGTTTTGAAGAATTAAAGAGTTATCAGTTAAACCACGATGATTTGCGTCAGGCGCTGCACGAATATCATCAGCAGTTTGAATACAATGACATGCAGTTAGCGCAAATTGAGAAATTAAAAGATCAAAACGCTACGGTCATCGTAGGGGGACAGCAAGCAGGTCTTTTTACTGGACCGATCTATACAATTGCGAAAGCCTTAACGATCATCCAAAAAGCGAAGATCGAACAAGAGCGTCTGCAAACGCCAGTGATCCCAGTTTTTTTGGATCGCTGGAGAAGATCATGATATTGATGAAGTGAACCACGTGTATGTACACAGCACAACGGGTAGTGTCAAGCGAGTGAAGTATACTGGAGAGACGAAAGCAGGGGCGCCAGTCACGCATCAGCCTCTTAACAAAGAAGCGATGGAGAAGATGATTGATGAGATTCTAATCGCGCTCGGTGAGACGGACCACACGAAATCATTGCGTGACAAGCTGCAACAGTTCGCGGCACGTTCTAGCACGTTTACTCATTTCTTTGCTGAGATGATGTCTTGGATCTTTAAAGATGAAGGACTCGTGCTCATTGACCCTGAAGAACCCATTTTTAGAAAGATGATGGGGAACATATTTGAAACGCTGCTTATGCAAAATGACGATGTACGTCAAAGTTTTGTGAGAAGCAGTGAGCGTATGGAAGAGCAAGGGGAAGAGCCGTTTATTACCCTTTCCAAAGATCACGCTCATCTGTTTTACCATATTGACGGCTATCGAGAGAAGCTGGTTGCAAATGAAGACGGAACGCTTTCAATTAGTGATCATCGCTTTAATCAATCGTCGAAACAATGGGCAAAAGAAGCTCAAGAATATCCTGAGCGCTTTAGTAGCAACGTATTTACGAGGCCGTTTGTTCAAGAGCAGATGTTGCCTGTATTGTATTTCGTAGCGGGACCAGGTGAAATTAAATATTGGTCGATGCTTAAGCCATTGTTCCATCAATTTAACCGCAAAGTTCCTCCTGTCACCTTGCGCTTACAACAAACGTTTGTAAACCGACGTAGCGAAAAGGGCGTTCGTATTAGCCAAAAAAACGCCTTTAGAAATCGTTTCAGAAGGTACACGAGCAAGAAGAGAAGAGCTAAAAGAGAATTACCATAAAGTGGACAGTGAGAAACTGTATGAACGTAGTGTCAGTCTTCTAGAAGAAGCGGAGAAAGAAATGAGAGAAGCGCTTCTTTCATTTTCTAAAAGCGAAGAACGATATAGTGATCGTCGTTTAAATGAAATGAAACGAACATTTGAATCGATGCGAGACAGAATCGACAGCTGGCAATACCACAAAGCGAACGTTGATATTAACAAACTAACTCATGCGGAGGCTCACTTATCGCCTAACGGTAAACCGCAAGAGCGAATGTTAACGATCGTCCAAGTGATAAATGAGATTGGGATTGAACGTTTACGAACCCTTCTCTTTAGTGCGACGTTTGAAGAGTATCAACATCTCGTCTATTACGAATAAATCCCCCACTTGTCCCCACGAGTAAAGTGGGTTAATCGATTAAACCGGTGTTTTTCTTCTATGTAGAAGGAAAGTGCCGGTTTTTTTATCTTTTTATTGATTGAATTATTTGTCTTTTATCGTAAGGCAATGAAAAAAAGCGATGTCTGAAGACTGTAGAATCC
This sequence comes from Geomicrobium sp. JCM 19055, assembly GCF_000698185.1. Lineage (NCBI taxonomy): Bacteria > Bacillati > Bacillota > Bacilli > Caryophanales > Geomicrobium > Geomicrobium sp. JCM 19055. The sequence continues at coordinate 19,299 of NZ_BAXL01000012.1, read as the reverse complement.
GTCGGAAGAAACGTCTAATTAGACAGAGCCCGTCAAAACTTACAGCAGGAATGAAACGATCCTCGACATCGAGTAAAATGCACCGTGAAGTTTACGTCAATTTTCACGGTATTTAGCGTGTAGTGAGATTGATAATAGTGATACATTTACTGAATAAGTGAAAGCTGTAGTTATGAGAGCACGGTAAAGCCTGATTTGTCAAGGTTTTCCCGTGCTTATTCTCGTTTGTAATCACGACAAAATTAGCGTCATTTCATAAGGTAATAAAACTGTAAAGAAATTGACGTAAAAAAAATCGAGTATAAAACGTGGTGTAAAGTGGGGGATTGTGGTAAGTTAAAAATATCAAGTGGAGGGGGATGGCGAACATGTTCATGGGAGAGTATACCCACGCCATCGATGAAAAAGGACGGCTCATTATTCCATCAAAGTTTCGCGAACAATTGGGGGACCAGTTTGTCGTAACGAGAGGAATGGACCAGTGTGTCTTCGTATACCCTAGATCTGAATGGGACCTACTTGAACAGAAGTTAAAATCATTGCCATTTACTAAAAAGGATGCCAGAGCGTTTACCCGTTTTTTTCTTTTCGGGTGCTCAAGAGACATCTTTTGATAAACAGGGAGAGTCAACATCCCGCTACCGCTTCGAACCTATGCGAATTTAGAGAAGGAATGTGCCATTATTGGTGTTTCAAGAAGAGTTGAGATTTGGAATTCTTCTATTTGGGAAGCCTACTTTACTGAGTCGGAAGAATCGTTTAGCGAGATTGCTGAATCAATGGAAGATCTTGATTTCTAAAGAAAGGAGCGTGCAACGATTTTTAAGCATGAAACTGTGCTTCTACAAGAAGCCGTTGACTATTTGGATATCAAACCCGATGGTGTCTATGTCGATTGTACTTTCGGCAGGGGAGGGCACTCATCGCACATCTTAGAACAGTTAAATGATCAAGGTAGGCTGTACGCTTTTGATGCAGATGAGGAAGCGATTTTGTCAGCGAAAGAACGATTCGCAGATGAACCGCGTTTAATACTTACTCACGTCAACTTTAAAGAAGCGGTACCGACGCTTCGTTCACTAGGCGTTGAACAGATTGATGGCGTTTTGTTCGACCTTGGTGTATCTTCACCGCAATTTGATGATAAATCCCGAGGGTTTAGTTACCAAGGGGATGCTCCGCTTGATATGAGAATGGACAGGCGTCAACCGTTGTCAGCGAAAGAAGTCGTTAATGAGTGGAGTTTCGAACAATTATCACAGATGATTTATCGCTACGGGGAAGAGAAATTTGCAAAGCAAATTGCACGCGCGATTGAAAGAGCACGAATGAAAGAGCCAATCGAAACGACCGACCAACTCGTTGAGCTCATTAAAGAAGGAATTCCAGCTGCAGCGAGAAGGACTGGGGGACATCCTGCTAAGCGAACGTTTCAAGCGATTCGTATTGCAGTTAATGATGAATTGCAATCGTTTGAGCGTGCGTTATCCGATTTTGTATCTATGATGAACTTGAATGGACGCATTGCGGTCATTACGTTTCATTCGTTAGAAGATCGCTTAACGAAGTCGACATTAGACGAATTTTGTCGCTTACCAAAGCTTCCGCCAGGTTTGCCAGTGATCCCGGAAGAATTAGAACCGTCGATGCGCTGGGTGAAGAAGAAACCAATTTTACCGAGTGACGAGGAAATTGAACACAACCGTAGAGCCCGTTCTGCTCGTCTTCGCGTCGTAGAAAAAATAAAGTAATCAAATCGAGGGAGGCAGCAATGAGTCAATTCGCACATAAACATCAACATGTTGAAGAGCATCATCAAAGTCAAGATGTACGTACCGTAAAAAAGCGTATTCAAAAACGAATTACTCTTGGTGAAAAATGCATCATGTTCATGATTCTTGCCATTGTTGTGACGACTGCCCTTTTTATGATCTCCAATTACGCGACCATTTACGGTCAAAACAGTAGCATTGACACGTTGGAGCGTGACATTGCAGCTCAACAAGAGCGTAATGCTGGATTGGATTTACAAGTCGCGGAATTAAGTGACCCTGAGCGAATTCTACACTTAGCACAGGAGCATGGTATGGAGTTAAATGAAGCCAATGTGCAGGTTGTAACAGGTAACGAATAGTACGCATCGAGCAAGGTGGTGGTGTTGTGAAACGTACAACGATCGTATACCGAGCGTTAACCGTGTTCGCCGTTGCTGCGCTTTTTTTGGCAGTAATTGGCGGACGTTTTTTTATATGTACAAGTAGCAAAAGGGACGAGCGAGCACGACTATATGGCGTATGCAGAAAGTCAGTGGACGAGTGAGCAACCGTTACATGGTGAAAGGGGAACGATTTACACGAGTAACGGAAGTGCCATTGCAGAAGAAGTGTCCTCTTATTCAGTCCAAGCCATTCTTAAAGATGATTATGGCTATGAAGCTGTAGAAGATATTGATCACACTGCTGAGCAGTTAGCGCCTTATATTGGTCTTGAAACGAACGAATTAAGAGACATGTTGCAAAGAGGTGTCGATGCAGATCGTTTCCAAGTTGAATTAGGGAGCGGGTCTCGTCAATTAACGTATGAAGAAAAAGAGAACATTGAGGACTTAGAGCTTGCGGGGATTGAATTCAAAACGGAACCAAGACGATATTATCCGAACCAAGACTTTGCTTCTCATGTCGTTGGATATTTTGATCGAAGCGAGGATGAACCAGCATGGGGTTGGAATCGTCGTTAGATGAGTATCTGCTTGGAAGTGGGGGCTCGTATAGTTATTTACGTGCCCGAAACGGTGTGCCATTGCCTGGTGAGGCGCGCGAGATGGAAGAAGCGTATCATGGACAAGACGTCTACTTGACGTTGCATTCGCACATTCAACTTGCCGTTGAACAAGCACTAACGGTTGCTGAAACGCTGTACGATCCTGAGCGCATGATGGCGATCGTTGCGGATCCGAAAACAGGTGAAGTACTCGCGATGAGTAATCGTCCGTCGTTTAATCCAAATTATTATCAATCGATCTCGAACCATATGAACTTTACCGTGTCGGACCATTTCGAACCTGGCTCGACGATGAAGATGTTTACGATGGCTGCAGCGATTGAAGAAGGCGTATACGATGACGAAGAGTATTTCCAATCGGGAACGTATAGCACTGGATATAGTGATACTCCGCTCATTCGTGACCACAATCAAGGACGAGGTTGGGGAGACATTCCCTATAAAGAAGCGATGCCGAGGTCGGCAAACACTGCTTTTGCAAGTATTGTTAATGACAAACTTGGCGCAGACCGATTCTATGAATATATGGAACGCTTCGGATTTGGAAGACCAACTGGGATTGGTTTGCCGATGGAAGCTTCAGGCTTAATGTCTGAAAATGACTTAGGGGCCATCTATTCAGGGTTTGGACAAGCATCGGCTGTTACACCGATTCAACAAGTTCAAGCGGCAACGGCAATCGCCAACGGTGGCGATATGGTTCAGCCATATTTAATCGACAAAATCGTTAACCCGAATACAGGAGACGTCACGTATGAACATGAACCTGAGCTATCAGGTCAGCCGATCTCTGAAGAAACAGCAAACCAAGTGAAAAGTCAGTTACGCGATGTTGTGTACAGTGATATTGGAACGGGGCAACCGTATCAAGTGGAAGGAATTGAAGTTGCAGGGAAGACGGGTACGGCACAAATTCCGAGCGAAGGTGGATATTTGAACGGCCATAATCAAAACATCTTTTCCTTTTTAGGAATGGCCCCGTATGACGATCCTGAACTTATCGTTTACGTTGCTGTAGATCGACCGAATATGCCTGATGGTAGAAGTGGTAACGGAGCTGTCGCTGAGATTTTTAATACGGTGTTAAAGCAGAGTATCCAATACTTGAATTTAACGTCATATGATCTTGATGCTGATGAGTATCAACCAGAAGGTGCTGAAGTGACTGATGTGACTGGATCTAGAATTAATCGTGCTGTGGAAGAGTTGCAAGAGCATAACCTTGATGCAGTTGTAATTGGTGATGGCAACCGGGTTGAAAAACAATACCCTGATGCTCACGAGAAAGTTCTAGCAGGTGAAAAGATCTTTCTTCATACGGGTGGCGAAAGTATCATGCCTGACTTTACAGGATGGTCGCAACGAGATGTAATGAAGTTTGGTGTCGTTGCAGACCTTGACATACGTGTAGAAGGCAACGGGTTTGCGATGAATCAATCATTAGAACCTGGGGCGTCATTATCTGGAGTAGAAACGATTGACGTTGCATTTACAACAGACCGAAGTGCTTTAGATGATGAAGATGAAGAATCGCCGCCAGATGAAGCGGAAGAGTCATCTGAAGAGTTACCAACAGAAGAAGTAGAAGAATCACCAGAAGAAGAGGAACCAGTAGAATAATCGTTTGCAGTTCTGATTAGAACCGTACAAGCATATCGTAAAAGGGACAGACCGTAATCGGAGGACTTTTGAAAAGCGTCGAACGTATACGCTACACATTAGCCCTCCTTTTTTTTGAACCTCTCGTTAAAGGTGGCCCTTTTATGTCAAAAATAACAAAAACGCTCGTACGTAAACGCCTCTTTTTCTTTTTAATCATTGGCCTCGTTTTGGCAATTGTATTAATGGCAAGACTAGGGTATGTACAGTTTGGTCTTGGTGGTTGGCTTACAGGAGCTGCTGAAGATTCATGGAGCGTGATTTACCTTTTGAAGCAGAACGAGGAGAGATCCTTGATCGAAACGGTGAAGTGTTAGCAACGAATGTTAGTGCACCGTCCGTGCTCGTCGTTCCACGGCAAATCGATCATCCTGAAGAAACGGCGGCAATGCTTGCAGATTTACTAGACGGAGACAAAGAGCGAATCTACCGTCAAGTGACTGAGAACAGCTCAATCGTAAGAATTAATCCAGATGGACGTAAAATCGATCAAGAGGTGGCTAGTGATATTCGTAAAATGCGCCATTCAGGTGTATATATTGTTGAAGACAATAAACGTCATTACCCACAAGGTGAACACCTCGCACACGTACTCGGCTTCGCTGGTATCGATAATCAAGGCCTAGTCGGTTTGGAAAGTTTTTATGACGAGAAATTGGCAGGACAAAGTGGTCACGTATCCTTCTTCTCAGATGCACAAGGTCGTCGTCTTCCAGACATGGCTGATCAATACCAACCGCCACAAAATGGAATGGACGTAAAGTTAACGATCGACAATCGGGTGCAAAAGATTATTGAACGTGAGCTTGATAATGCAGAAGCAACGTACAACCCAGACGGTGCGCTCGCGATTGCGATGGATCCACAATCTGGAGAAGTCCTTGGCATGTCCAGTCGCCCTCACTTTAACCCAGACGATTATCAAGCCGTATCACCAGAGATTTACAATCAGAACCGCCCGATTTGGGCGCAGTATGAACCCGGATCAACGTTTAAAATCATAACGCTTGCAGCAGCACTAGAAGAGAATAAAGTTGACTTAGATAACGATCATTATTACGACAGTGGGTCAATTGAAGTAGCAGGACATCGGCTTCGCTGTTGGAAAAAAGGTGGGCATGGCAGTCAAACGTTTCTAGAAGTTGTACAAAACTCTTGTAACCCAGGCTTTGTTGTTCTTGGGGAGCGCTTAGGTACAGAGAAGTTGTTTGATTACATTCGAGCTTTTGGTTTCGGTGAAGAGACAGGCATTGATATGGACGGTGAAGGATCTGGCATTCTATTTAAAGAAGAAAACGTCGGTCCACTCGAACGTGCGACGACCGCATTCGGTCAAGGGGTTGCCGTTACACCGATTCAACAAGTTGCCGCCGTTGCCGCAGCAGTAAATGGTGGAACGTTATACCAACCGTTTATTGCAAAAGATTGGATTAACCCTGATACAGATATGGTGATCGACAGTCAAATGCCAATTGCAAAACGTAACGTCATCTCAGAAGAGACGTCTAAAGAAGTGCGTCGTGCCCTTGAGAACGTAGTCGCTCAAGGCACAGGTGGAAAAGCATTTGTTGATGGGTACCGAGTAGGTGGGAAAACAGGTACCGCTCAAAAGGCTTCTGGTGGTCGATACTTGGAAAACAATCATATCGTTTCATTTATTGGATTTGCCCCAGCAGATGATCCACAAATCGTCGTCTACGTCGCTGTAGACAATCCGAAAAACACGGTTCAGTTCGGTGGCGTTGTTTCCGCACCGATTGCAGGTAAGATTATTGGTGATAGTTTAGAAGCGATCGGTGTGCCTAAGCGAGAGGATCAAATCGAGAAGAAATTAACGTGGACGGACGTACCGGTTTTGGAAGTTCCTGATCTTACTGGATTGACCCTTCGAGACATTCACGATGCGAGTTATCCGTTAGAACTTGATATCCAAGGAAATGGTGAATTTATCCAACGTCAATCACCAGCAGCAGGCGAACGAGTGGAAGAAGGATCTACAGTCCGGATCTTTATGGGGGATGAAGAACAGCCAAGGGACTAATTTCCTTGGCTGATTGCTTATACATAAGAGTCTTTCGTAAGTTTTTTTGCGTGTACTTAGAAATTGTAACCATATAAGAAGCTATTAATGATATAATAATTGCTTGTGAGAATGAAAGTGAGTGGTAAAAATGAAATTACATGATCTAACCGAAGACCTACTCGTCTTCCAAAAATCAACTTCACATAACCCTACAATTACATCTGTAGAAATGGACTCTAGAAAAATTCAATCAGGGTCGTCTTCGTTGCACTTCGAGGCTTTACAGTGGACGGTCATCAGTTCGCCGAACAAGCCGAGCAAAAAGGTGCAAGTGCGATTATCGCTGAAGAGGTACTTAACGTTTCGATTCCAGTTATTGTCGTAAAAGATTCGTATCGTGCATTGGCTCAAATCGCGGCGAAGTTTTATGACGATCCGACAAAGCAATTAAATGTGATCGGAGTAACAGGAACGAACGGAAAGACAACAACAACACACTTAATTGAAAACATCTTTAACGAAGCAAAACGTTCATTAGGTTTAATCGGAACATTGTATACAAAGTATGCGAACGAGACGTTTGAATCAAAGAACACAACGCCAGAATCATTGCTATTACAAAAAAACCTTCCGTGACATGGCTGATGCAGGCGTCACAGATGTGGCAATGGAAGTGAGTTCACAAGCGCTCGCACTCGGCCGTGTTCGTGGGACGGACTTTAACGTAGCTGTTTTTACGAACCTGACTGCTGACCACTTAGATTATCATGAAACCATTGACAATTATAAGCACGCAAAGAGTTTATTATTCTCTCAACTCGGGAACCGATACGCGGATGAGTTAAAAGCAGCCGTTTTAAACATCGATGACCCAGTGAGTGCAGAACTCATGCAAGCAACAGCAGCTCCAGTCATTACGTATGGACTAAGTGATAAAGCGGATGTTCGCGGGAAGAACTTACGTCAAACGCCTTCAGGTACATTTTTTTACGTTAGAAATTGGCGATCAATCGATCGACCTCGATCTTAAAATGGTCGGTAGGTTTAACGTCTATAATGCGTTAGCAGCAGCTAGTGCAGCGTACGTCTCGGGGATTTCCCTAGAGACGATTAAATCAAGCTTAGAAGCAAGTAAGCCAATTCCGGGTCGATTTGAAACGGTGAATCTAGGCCAAGATTATGCTGTTATTGTTGATTATGCTCATACTGCAGACAGCCTTGACAACATTATGCAAACCGTTAAAGACCTTGCAACGAAAAATGTCTATGTCGTTGTTGGTTGTGGTGGCGATCGTGATCGTACGAAACGTCCAGAAATGGCTAGAATTGCTGAGAGCTTTGCAGATCTCGCGATTTTCACGAGTGACAACCCGAGATCAGAAGATCCAGAACATATTCTGCGTGACATGGTTGCAGGTGTACAAACAAATCGTTATGAAGTGATCGTGAACCGAACGGAAGCGATTGATTATGCGATTTCTAAAGCAACGAAAGATGACGTGATTGTCATTGCTGGTAAAGGTCACGAAACGTATCAAGAAGTAAACGGCGTATTTCATGATTTTGACGATCGTGAAGTTGCGAAAGAAGCGATTATGAAACGGTTAAGCCAAGCGTAAACAATGGTGAAAGGAGAGAGCTTACATGTTTGAACCCGTTATACTCATCGCGATTGCAACTGCATTTGTTTTATGCGTTGCTCTTTCCCCATTGTTTATTCCGATGCTTCACCGTATGAAGTTTGGGCAAAGCATTCGCGACGAAGGACCAAAAAGTCATCAAAAGAAAAGTGGTACGCCAACGATGGGAGGCATCGTTGTACTCATTAGTATCGTTTTGACGGTGTTTATCGTCATCGCGTTCGTACCTCAACTAGAGCTCGATTACCGCATATGGTTATTGTTGCTCGTAACCGTAGCCTTTGGTCTCGTCGGATTTCTTGATGACTTTATTAAAGTTGTCATGAAACGAAACCTCGGTTTAAATTCAAAACAAAAACTACTAGCACAACTTGTCGTTGCTGCGATCTTTTATTTCGTACTTCGTCAATATGAATTTTCTACGAGTGTGCACATTCCAGCTACTTCACTATCCATTGATATCGGTTGGTTGTACTTGCTGCTCGTTGCAGTGATGCTCGTCGGTGCTTCCAATGCTGTGAATTTAACGGATGGCCTAGATGGACTGCTTGCAGGTACATCTGCAATTGCATTTGGTGCTTTCACCGTGCTCGCATGGGCTGCTGGATTTACAGAAGTTGCGATCTTCTCAGCGGCAGTTGTTGGTGCGGTACTCGGTTTCCTCGTCTTTAATGCGCACCCAGCAAAAGTATTTATGGGTGACACAGGGTCCCTTGCATTAGGTGGTGCGATTGCGGCGATTGCAATTTTGATTGAGATGGAAATTCTTCTCGTCTTAATTGGTGCTGTGTTCGTCATTGAGACGCTTTCTGTCATCATTCAAGTAACGTCTTATAAGCTAACGAAGAAGCGAGTATTTAAGATGAGTCCACTCCATCATCATTACGAGCTTGTCGGTTGGTCTGAATGGAAAGTGGTTATCGTCTTTTGGATCGCTGGATTAATCTTTGCGGTGCTTGGCGTATACATTGGGGTGTTAGATTTATGATGATGAACCAATTGCAAGATAAATACATTTTAATTTTAGGGCTTGCTAGAAGCGGTGAAGCGGCTGCTCGCCTTCTTATAAAGCATGGCGCAAATGTTGTCGTTAATGAATACAAGCCAAAAGAAGAGTTAAACAACGTTGAAGCATTAGAAGCCCTCGGGGTTACGTTTGTAACCGGAGGGCATCCCCCGCACCTTCTTGAACAAAATCCAGCTTTTATCGTAAAAAATCCGGGCATTCGTTATGATAATCCAATCGTTTTTGGAGCTATTCAACAAAACATTCCAGTTGTAACTGAAGTAGAGCTCGCGGGTGAGATTCTTAAAGGAACGCTCATTGCGATTACAGGTTCGAATGGTAAAACGACAACGACAAAGTTAATCGAAGAAATGATTGCTGCAGACGATAAACGAGCGTTTTTAGCAGGAAACATCGGTTTGCCAGCTTGTGAAGTTGCAGAGAAGGTTCAAGAAGACGACTATATGGTCACAGAAGTGTCTAGTTTCCAGTTAAAAGGAACGATTAACTTTAAGCCAGAAGTTGCCGTCTTGTTAAACATCTTCGACGCTCATTTGGATTATCATGGTACAAAAGACGATTATGTTGATTCAAAAGCAAACGTCACCGCTTTTCAAGATGCTACTGACGTGCTCGTTTACAACGAAGATGATCCAACGGTAAAGGAAATTGCAAACCGTTCTAAAGCAAAAGCGCTACCGTTCTCACTCCAGTCCACGTTATCAAACGGTGTGAGTTTAGATGAGAATAAGAAAGTCATTCAAGTTGATGGCGAGCCGATCATTGCTATTGACAAGATCGTACTCCCAGGCATGCACAATTTGGAGAACATCCTCGCAGCGATCGCCGTCGCTACGACGTGCAACATTAACAAAGAAGCGATTGCTCACGTGTTAATGTCATTTAGTGGTGTTGAACATCGATTGCAATTCGTTAAAGAGTTGAATGGACGAAGAGTCTATAACGATAGTAAAGCAACGAACATATTAGCGACTGATAAAGCGCTACGCGCCTTTAACGAGCCAATTGTACTCATTGCAGGCGGATTGGATCGTGGCAATGAGTTTGATGAACTCGTCTCCAGTTTAACGAGTGTAAAAGCACTTATGACGTATGGTGAGACGAAAGAGAAGTTAAAGCGTGCTGGTCAAACGGCAGGTGTTCAGTCGATTGGTCTACATGAAACGATTGAAGAAGCGGTTGAACAAGCGTATGAAATCTCTGACGAAGGTGACGTTATTTTACTATCTCCAGCTTGTGCGAGTTGGGATCAGTTTAAAACCTTTGAAGAGCGTGGAGAAGCGTTTTTGAAAGCTGTTGAAGCAATTCAATAAAGGGTGGACATGTTACGGCAACACGCGTCATAAGCTGTATTAGGACTGTTCAAACAAGAACAGCATAATCAGCGTTGTGACGGGGTGAAACTGTGAAAAATACAAAACAACCGGTCGATGGTTTACTATTATTTGCCATTGGTGCATTGCTAATTATCGGGGTTATTATGGTGTACAGTGCGAGTGCCGCTTGGGGGAGTATCGTTTTAACGATCCGTTCTATTTCTCCAAGCGACAAGCGCTCTTTGCATTTGTCGGTGTCATTGGCCTCATCATTATGATGCACTTTGACTATTGGAAGATGAGAAGGTATGTCGTACCTGCACTTTTTGTCTGCTTTGGTTTACTTATTCTCGTGCTCATACCTGGCGTCGGCTTAATTCGGGGTGGTGCTCAGAGTTGGATTGGTGTAGGTGCTTTCTCTATTCAACCGTCGGAGTTTATGAAACTTGCGATGATTGGTTTTTTTGGCCCACTGGCTTTCTAACAACAATCAACTGCTGTCGTCCTTTAAAAAAGGGCTTTTGCCACTGCTTGCAACGATCTTTGTAGCGTTTGGCATGATTATGCTGCAACCGGATTTAGGTACTGGAGCGGTCATGGTAGCAACATCATTTATCATTTTATTCGTTGCAGGAGCAAGGATTAAGCATTTTGCTGTCCTCGGTGGGATTGGCGTATTAGGATTTGTAGGTTGATAGCATCTGCACCTTACCGGATTGATCGAATCACATCGTTTTTAGATCCGTGGAGCGATCCACTCGGAACAGGGTTTCAAATTATTCAATCACTTTATGCGATTGGACCAGGCGGATTGTTTGGAATGGGTTTTGGTGAAAGTAGACAAAAATACTTTTACTTACCCGAGCCTCAAACGGATTTTATATTTGCCGTGATTGCAGAAGAAGGTGGCTTTATTGCAGGAGCATGGTGATCTTCTTGTTTACAGTCATCTTATGGAGAGGGATTCGAGCTGCATTGCTTGCTCCTGATTCATTCGGCACATATCTTGCGGTCGGAATTGTTGGTATGCTTTTCGTACAAGTAGCGATTAACATCGGCGTTGTCATCGGCTTAATTCCAGTAACAGGGATTACGCTGCCGCTCTTAAGTTATGGTGGTTCGTCGCTTACGCTCATGCTCGTTGCTTTAGGGATTCTATTAAACATTAGCGCTCACGCAAGAAGCGTTTAATATTTTGAAATTAGGTGGGAAAATGAAAGTATTATTAACTGGTGGAGGTACAGGCGGTCACATTTACCCTGCACTTGCCCTTGCAAATGAAATTAAACGTCAGTACCCAGACGCTCATTTCTTATATATCGGTACGTCCAATGGATTAGAAGCAAACATCGTTCCGAACCATCCATTGCCGTTTGATACGATTGAGATTAGTGGATTTAAGCGAAAGCTTTCCTTCGAAAATGTGAAAACGATTAAGCGCTTTTTAACGGGTACGAAACGAGCGAAATCATTAATTCGTTCGTTTCAACCAGATGTGGCGATTGGAACAGGCGGCTACGTTGCGGGTCCTGTGATGTATGCGGCTGCGAAGTTAAACGTTCCAACGATCATTCATGAACAAAACAGTGTTCCTGGACTAACGAATAAATTTTTGAGTCGATACGTCGATCGTGTCGCGACGTGCTTTGATGAGGCGACGAACTATTTTCCAAAAGAAAAGACGGTATACACTGGAAATCCAAGAGCTCAAGAAGCGTTACGTGCAGACAACGTCGATTTACAAAATGAATATGGACTGGATGCGAATGTACCTACTGTATTGATTGTCGGAGGTAGTCGAGGCGCAAGACCGATTCATGAAGCGTTTTTGGAAGCACTTCCGCAGTTAAAAGACAAAATCTGTCAATTTCTCTATGTTACGGGTGACGTTCATTATGATAAAGTGAAAGAGCAACTAGAAACGATTGAGACGAATCAACACGTTGTGATTCGTCCGTTCATTTCAGATATGCCGAGCGTTTTAAAAAGTGTCGATGCAATCGTGAGTCGTGCTGGTGCAACGACCCTCTCAGAAATTACAGCAATTGGGATTCCATCAATTCTGATTCCAAGTCCGTATGTAACAAACAACCATCAAGAACACAATGCACGAGCGCTTGAAAAAGCAGGTGCAGCAATTGTTCGTAAAGAAAATGAATGGGGAGCAGAACAGTTTGCTTCTGACTTACGCAACATTTTTGACGGAGAAACGCAAAGCAGCATGAAGCTTGCAGCACAAAAAGCAGGAACACCTGATGCGAGTGATCGTTTAATCAAAGTCATTCAAACATTAGTCAAAGAATAACAGCAGGGCTGTAGGACGGTAGGAGGACATTTCTATGGCAGACAAACAAAATGTCGTCTCTGTGAGCGACCGAATACCAGCGTTAAAAGAACAGAGGAAAAAGCGAGCCAACCGCCGTCTCATTTTTTATTTAAGTATCTTCTTTATCCTTATTGGGATCGTCGTCTACTTTCAATCTCCTCTAAGTCATGTGCAGCAAATTCAAGTTGAAGGAAATTACACTGGAGAAACTCGTGAGATTATTGATCAAAGTGCACTCGTAAGTGGTGAGAGCATATGGTCACAATCGCTCGGTAGTGCAAAAGAGCGAGTTGAACAGATTCCATACATTGAAGAAGCGACAATTGAACGATCCTCCCGACAACATTACGCATTATTGTCCAAGAACGGATCGTACGGCTTATTTGCATAACAACGATCAATTTATTCCCGTCTATGGGAATGGGAAATTAATGGAAGAACAATCGCTCGACACCTATCCAAGTGATGCACCAATTATTTTTAACTGGCAAAACGAAGAGCTGTTAGAAGCGTTTTTCGTTGAATTGGACAAGCTTGGTAGCGGAATGATCAATCACATATCGGAGATTCATCCGAGTGATGACGATCCTACACTTCTTCGCTTATTCATGAATGACGGAATTGAAGTAGAAACGACGATTGAAAACTTCGCAAGCTACATGGCGCCTTATCCAACGGTTGCAAGGCAAATCTCAGAGCCTTCGGACGGAATTTTACACATGAAAATGAGCCCTTACTTTGAAGCGTTTAATCCTGAAGAGTATGCCGGGAGATTCATGAAGAGCACATTGATACGGGTGATGGTGGGCTAGAAACTGAGGAAGAACCAGTTACAGAAGAGCCCATTGAAGAAGGAGAAAATAACTGATCTAATGGACACAGTTCCCATTTGGGAACTGTGGCTTTCGTGCTAGCGTTTATCTAGAGCGTTTTTCGCTTTCCTCCTTACCAATTCTAGTGTAGACTTGTACATAGTAATTCTTTTTCACAACTGATAAAGGATTTTCACATCCCCGAATCGAATTAAAGAAGAACGGTAGTCATTTTATTTCGGTTCATTACTAAGAAGAAATGTAATAGAAACGAAGCCGTTTCATTACAAGTAGGAGGTACCGTTCATGGACAACAACACAATTTATGTCAGTCTTGATATTGGTACAGCCGAGGTACGTGTCATGATCGGGGAAATGTCAGCAGGAATGTTGAACATTATTGGAGTAGGCAATGCAGCTTCTACTGGAATTAAAAAAAGGTGCAGTCGTTGACATAGATGCCACTGTAAATGCAATTCGAGAAGCCGTCGATAAAGCAGAGCGAATGGTAGGGATGTCAATTAAACAAGTGGTTGTCGGCATTAACGGAAACCACATTGATCTCCATCAAACACACGGAATCGTAGCTGTATCAAGTCCAAACAAAGAAATTACAGCAGAAGATATTGATCGCGTTACCGATGCAGCTTCAGTCGTGAGCATTCCTCACGATCGTGAAATTGTTGATATCGTACCCTTACAATACATCGTTGATGGGTATGACGGAATTACAGATCCAACTGGGATGATCGGAGTTCGTTTGGAAATGGAAGGGTTATTGGTCACAGGATCAAAAACCGTTTTACATAACTTACTTCGATGCGTTGAAAAAGCGAACCTTGAAATTACAGACATCTTCTTGCAGCCACTTGCTGCAGGTGAAATTGCTGTATCAAGCGATGAAAGAATGCTCGGTGTTGCACTCGTAGACATTGGTGGTGGCCAAACGACCATTTCTTATTTTAAGAACGGTGGTTTGCACTCAACATATGTGATGCCAATTGGCGGATCACATGTCACCAATGATTTATCTGTTGGGTTGCGCACGACAATGACACAAGCTGAACAATTGAAAACGGAACACGGTCATGCATTTATTGATGACAGTAGTGATGAAGTCACTACGACAATTACACCGATGGGTCAAGGTAGTGGCGAAGAATATTCGCAACGAGATCTTGCTCACATCATTGAGCCTCGTATGGAAGAGATCTTCGAACTCGTAAACGATACGTTAGATGCAGAAGGTGATATTCCTGGAGGAGTCGTACTCACAGGTGGCGGAGTTATGCTTCCTGGAACACTCGAGCTTGCTCGTGATGTACTCGGTCGAAACGTCCGGATGGCGATTCCAGATTATATCGGTGTCAGAGAACCACGGTACACAAATGCAGTTGGACTCATTGAATTTGCTCACAAGCATGTTAGAATGCATAATAAAGAGATGGTCGCTGCGACAACTGAATCCGCACAACCAAAAGTAGAACAAAATCGCAAATCAAGACATTCTGCGAATGAAGTAGAAGAATCGAATGAAGATAGCCCTGGCGTAAAAAAAACGCGTACGTAACTTCTTTAAAGTGTTTTTTGAATAGGACAGGCACATTTGACTGATGAGGGGGACCTGAGATGCTAGAGTTTGAAATGGACATGGACCAACTCGCCCAAATTAAAGTTATTGGGGTCGGAGGCGGCGGTTCCAACGCGGTAAACCGAATGATCGAAAACGGTCTACAAGGCGTAGAATTTATTGCTGTAAACACAGATGCTCAAGCATTGCAATTATCACAAGCGGAAACGAAACTACAATTAGGTGGAAAGTTGACGCGTGGTTTAGGTGCAGGAGCGAACCCAGATATTGGAAAGAAAGCAGCAGAAGAAAGCAAAGAGCAGCTCGAAGAATGTTTAACAGGTGCTGACATGGTATTTATCACCGCTGGAATGGGTGGAGGTACAGGAACAGGAGCAGCACCGGTCATTGCAGAAGTTGCCAAAGAAATCGGCGCGCTAACGGTAGGTGTCGTCACTCGACCATTTTCTTTTGAAGGAAAGAAACGTTCGACTCATGCAAAGGACGGAATTGAAGCACTCAAGGAAAAAGTTGATACACTGATCGTAATTCCAAATGATCGCTTGCTTGAGATTGTTGACAAGAACACGCCAATGCTTGAAGCATTCCGTGAAGCAGACAACGTTCTTCGTCAAGGTGTACAAGGGATCTCGGATTTAATTGCTACTCCTGGTTTAATCAACCTAGACTTTGCCGACGTGAAGACAGTCATGAGTGAAAAAGGTTCAGCACTTATGGGTATTGGTATTGCAACTGGTGAGAACCGTGCAGCTGAAGCGGCAAAGAAGGCGATATCAAGTCCACTCCTTGAAACGTCTGTAGACGGAGCGCAAGGGGTACTCATGAACATTACGGGCGGTTCGAACTTGAGCTTGTTTGAAGTTCATGAAGCAGCGGAGATTGTCTCCGATGCCTCGGATCCTGAAGTAAACATGATCTTCGGTTCCGTAATCAATGAAAATCTGAAAGAAGAAATCGTCGTAACAGTTATCGCGACTGGTTTTGATGACGTTGCTGATAAGAAAGCGAAACAGCAAAAAGTTCGCGGTTCATCGATGCAACGCCAACAAGCACCACGTGAAGAAGTGGAGCCGACGCGTGAACAACGACAACAACCAGTTTACGAGGAGTCGCCACAACCAGAGCCACAACAAGAAGACGAATCGATCGACGTACCAGCGTTTCTACGCAATCGTCGAAGAAGAAGATAAGAAATAAGAGTCCAATTATTGGACTCTTATTTTTTTATGTTTGCATTGTCGAATGGTGAAATCGTGATTAATCAGACGTTCCTTACAACGTCGCCGTGGATTTCGACACATTTATACGTAAACGTGTAAAAAGAGTAAGAGACATGCTCTGAGAAAATGACATACTTCGAAATCGATTCTCTCTATACTAGTAATCAAGGAAAAACAGAAACCGTCTAGAGAGGAGGGAGTGGGCGTTCATTGACCTTATACATAGATGTCATCTATGGATTAAATACGGTCGTTACTGCTAGTCTCCTTTACATGACTGGCAAATGGCAAGGATATGAATTCTCTCTTTTCAGAGTATTGTTTGTCGCACTCATTACGAGCTTACCGCTATTTCTATGGTTAACCGACTACGGTGCAATGTTATTGCATCCAGTGAGCCAAGTAATCGTTTGTATCTGTACCGTATACCTTGCTTTTGGTTTTAAGCGATTCGCGCGGTTCATTAAAACGACGTTTACGTTTTATGTCATTTCATTGTTATCTGGCGGGGCCGTTATTGCGATGACGTGGTTTTGGCAATCATCACAATTACTACACACGTGGAAACAGACCTCAAGCTGGGCTACGTTAGATCATATGCACGGGCTGCTCGTCTTATCCACATTACCCGTTGTGATTCTCTTAACGCAAATTACAAAACACTCACTAAAAGAAGAGAAACGCAATGAAAATAAAATCATAAACGTTCGCATTCAAATGGACGGTATCGTTGAATCCGTTTATGCAAAAGCACTCATTGACACCGGAAACCACTTGAAAGATCCCATTACGAGAAAGCCAGTTATGGTTGCGACTCTTTCCGTTCTTGAATCTGTTTTAACGAATGAATCACTCGAAAGCTTCTCAACATGGTTGAACGCTGAAGGGACTGAAGGAGAAAATCCTTGGAATGAAAATGTTCGAATCATCCCATATCAAGCGATCGGCAAAGAACATGGATTTTTATTTGCGATCCAAGCAGCAGAAATTGAAATGGTCAGTGGTGACTCGTCTCACATTTTAAATCGGGCATTGATTGCATTTGAAACGCGCGCTGTATCATCAGAAGATCGTTTTCAATGCATCATCCCACCTGAAATGGTGCCAGCTGAATAAAGCCGAACGGAGGGGGATTTACATTGTGGAAGAAATCCAAGATGAAACTTACGATTCATTGGTATAAGCTACTCCAAAAACTAGGCATTAAACCCGACGAAGTGTACTACATCGGCGGCAGTGAAGCGTTGCCTCCACCTCTTAGCAAAGAAGAAGAAGCAGAGCTTTTAGAAAAGCTTCCAAACGGTGATCCTGAAGTACGCAGTCGCCTCATTGAACGGAACTTACGCCTTGTTGTCTACATCGCTCGGAAGTTCGAAAACACCGGCATTAACATTGAAGATTTGATTAGTATAGGAACGATTGGCCTTATTAAAGCGGTGAACACATTTAATCCCGAGAAAAAAATCAAACTAGCAACATACGCATCGCGGTGTATCGAAAATGAAATTCTCATGTATTTGCGACGCAACAACAAAACCCGTTCTGAAATCTCATTCGATGAACCGTTAAATGTTGATTGGGACGGAAATGAATTATTATTATCAGATGTTATGGGAACCGAAGAAGATATCATTACACGAGATCTTGAAGATAAAGTAGATAAATCATTATTGCGCCGCGCGTTAACAACACTCAACCCCCGTGAAAAACAAATTATGGAACTGAGATTTGGACTTGCGGGTACGAAAGAGAAGACACAAAAGGACGTCGCAGATATGTTAGGAATTTCTCAATCATATATTTCAAGACTAGAAAAACGAATTATTCGTCGCCTAAGAAAAGAATTTAATAAAATGGTTTAATGAAAAAGCGAAGGATTACCGCCATTTTTATACCATTTATTGTCTATCTGAAAGATAAAACGAAAAGATTGATCGCATAAAAAGTCCTCCCGCGGACATACTGAACGTGAGCAGGAAGAACGAACCGTTCACTGCGATGACGCCGTGGGAGGGAACATATGTGACACGCAACAAAGTTGAGATCTGCGGAGTTGATACGTCTAAATTACCTGTACTTAAAAACGATGAAATGCGCATCCTTTTCCAAAAGCTCCAATCCGGAGAAGAATCTGCACGAGAAACACTCGTAAACGGAAATTTACGACTCGTACTTAGCGTCATTCAACGTTTTAACAATCGTGGCGAATATGTCGACGATCTATTCCAAGTCGGCTGCATAGGACTGATGAAATCCATCGATAATTTTGACTTAGGCCACAACGTCAAGTTTTCAACGTACGCTGTCCCGATGATTATCGGAGAAATCCGCCGCTACTTACGCGACAACAATCCGATTCGCGTTTCGCGTTCATTACGTGACACCGCGTACAAAGCATTACAAGTCAGAGACCGCCTCATGGCAGAAAAAGACCGCACGACCGAACCGACCGTAATGGAAATAGCAAAAGAATTAGACCTACCAAAAGAAGAAGTCGTCTACGCATTAGACGCCATTCAAGACCCCGTCTCATTATTCGAGCCAATCTACAATGATGGCGGCGACCCAATCTACGTCCTCGACCAAATTAGCGACGAAAAAGAAAAAGACTCCACATGGGTCGAGCACATTGCCATCCAAGAAGCAATGATCCGTCTAAACGAACGGGAAAAGAAAATACTAGACATGCGCTTTTTCCAAGGGAAAACACAAATGGAAGTCGCCGAAGAAATCGGCATATCCCAAGCCCAAGTATCCCGACTCGAAAAAGCCGCAATCCAAGAAATGAATAAACACACCCGATAAATGTGTACCGAACCCACCGCCAAAAAGCGTTGGTTTTTGGTGGTGGTGGTAGAGTGGTGTAGCAAGCGGGTGCATGGGTGTAGCAAGCGGGTGCATGGG